>DAOMCN010000085.1:0-7857 GCA_035427885.1 Acidocella sp.
TTTCACGAAGACCGGAATGCCGAGTGGGATCACCTTTGGGTCCACCGCGAGGGAACGGCCGGCGGTCAGTGGGACGCCAAGGGCGCCGGGAGCGCCTTCGTCGTCAGGCAGATTGCCGAGCGGTTTGAGGTAAACGTAGCGTGCGTTCCGCTCCATGATGCCGCGCGCTCGAGTCGGGTGGGCTTTTAGCCAGGCGGAGATGCTCTGGAAGCTGACGTTGTTCGAGGCGAGGTCGCCCTCGGCTACCAGGATGCGACCGATCGGGGTGTAGGGTTGGCCGTTCTGGCCGTCGAAGCCGACGCGCAAGGTTTGGCCGTTGGGCAGGAGGACGCGGCCGGAACCTTGGATTTGTAACATGAAGGCATCAACGGGATTGGCTAGATAGGCGGTAACCGGGGCTTTGCGGTAAAGAGCGTTATCGTCGATTGCCGCGCGGGGCAGGGCGGCTAGTGCCGGGGCGTGCGGCTTGGCGTAGAGGGGAACCGAAAAGCCAGGGGCAAGATTCTTCGAGCCGGGGTATTCTGGTTCGAAATAGCCGGTGATCAGAGCGTTACCGTTGATCTCGTAGGCGGCAAAGTCATTTTCGAAAAAGTTGCGGGCCGCAGCGTCGTCGCCGGGGGGGACTGCTTTGGCGGCAGTGCAGACAGGTTGCCACTGGCCGGCCTGACCTGCGTATTGTTGGGCGATGCCGGTGCCGCCGAGGGACTGGTCGGGCGGCATCAGGGCGAGGGTTTTGCAACTGCGTACGAAGGCGGTCAGGGCGGCGGCGGTGTTGTCGGTGGCCCAGCCTGGTAGGGCGGTGACGGCGACAGGGGTGATCGGCGGCGCGCCGGGGGTGTTTTCCTGAGGCAGGCCGGTTTCTAACTGGGCGCAGCCCGCCAGGGCGATCATGGAGAGGAGCCAGAGGCGCTTCATGGAGGTTAGCCGGTGCGCGCGGCGGCGAGGCGCCAGGTAAGGTCTTTGCTCTTCAGATCACGCTCGAAGGTCCAAAGATCGACGAGTTCACTCACGGCTTCTGTGCCCGTGGAGGGGGTGCCGTTGGCGTCCAGGGTGAGGTTGATCTGGTCTGAGGTAAAGCGGATGACGATTGCGGCTTGGTCGCCGAGGAGTTGCGCGTCTTCGATCGTTGCAGAGAGGATGGCTTTGATCTCGGTACGGTGGCGCTGATGGGCGGCTTCACGGGCGGCGATTGCGGCGTCGAAAGTATGGTAGACGCCCTCATTCAGCAGGGTTTTTAGCGTCGTGCGGTCGCCTGCAGCAAAGGCGGTCACGATCATGCGGAAGGCGGTTTCGGCGCTGTTCAGGAAAGCCGGCGGATCGAAATTGGCGTCGTGGTTGACGATCTGCATCAGGCGCTCACCCAGCGCGGAGCGCGGGTCTGGGACGGGGCGGGTGGTTTGCGCGGGCAGCGCCTGGCCCTCCAGAATCGGGCCGGTACCAAAGGCGGGCATCTGACCGGTCGGGACGGGGGGGCGCTCGAACCCTACCCGCTTGCCCAGAATGCTGCGCAGCCGAAGGATAAGGAAAATTGCGATTCCAGCGAAGATGATCAGGGCGATAGGAAAATTACCCAAGCCTTGTAATGTGTTTGCCTGCACGGCACCCCTCTAACTCTTTATAAGAGCACATCACCACCAAGCGTAACCGCGAGGCGGTCTAACCAGGGAGGATCAGGCTCTAGCCATTCACGACGTTTCTACGATACGTCTAAGCAGGCGGCCCGGCAACAGAGCGGGCTTGTGGAGATTTCTGATGTATTTGCTGCGTCATGGGCAAAGTTACTTTAATTTGTACTTTACCGAGACCCGGGTTGACCCTGGGATTGAAGATCCAGAACTGACCCCGCTGGGGCTGCAACAGGCGAAGCAAGCGGTTGTACGATTGGAGGGTGTCGCGCTGACGCGGATTGTCGTCTCTCCTTACATAAGAGCTTTGCAGACGGTGGAGCCGATTCGGGCGGCGTTTGGTATGCCGGTTGAGGTTATGCATGAGGTGCGCGAGCGGACGACTTTTGTCTGCGATGTGGGCAGTTCGCCAGATGCGCTGGGAGGTCGGTTTCCGCAGCATGATTTTGCGCATCTGCCGCAGCGGTGGTGGCACGAATCGCATGAGCCCCCCGAGGAGACGGTTGGTCGGGCGGCGGCGTTTCGTAAGCTGATGGCCGGACGCGAGGACAGCGACACTACGCTGGTGGTCAGCCATTGGGGGTTTATCCTGGCGCTGACGGGGATTTCGGTCACGAATGGCGAAATTCTGGAATATGATCCAAAAAGCGCGGCGCCGGAACAAATCGTCTGGCGGCCGTAAATCAGGAGGCTGCATGAGTTTACTGGGAGCTGAAGACCCGCCGCCGTTCAGCGTGGTGAACCCTGCGGGTGCCAGCCCGTTTTTGTTGACGGCTGACCATGCCGGAAGGGTGGTCCCAAAGGTGCTGGGGGATTTGGGGGTTAGCGCGGCCGATATGGAGCGTCATATCGCCTGGGATATCGGTATTGCCGGTGTTACCCGCAAGCTGGCCGCAGCGATGGATGCGGCTGCGGTGTTGCAGACCTATTCGCGCCTGGTGATCGACTGTAACCGGAAGCCCGACGTGCCGAGTGCGTTTCCGGTTCTGAGTGAGGCGACCAGGATACCGGGGAATGAAGGGCTGAGCGAGCCGGACAAGCGAGCGCGGCAAGCGGAGGTTTTTGATCCATACCATGAACAGATTGGCCGAATGATCGCCGCGCGGGCGGGGCGGCAGACGATCTATCTGGCGATGCATAGTTTTACGCCGGTTTACCTGGAGATGGTGCGTGGAATGCATGTGGCCGTACTGTATAATCGTAGTCCTGCCGCCTCGCGCCTGCTGGCCGGTTTTCTGCGCCGTGAGACGGGGCTGGTGGTGGGGGAGAATGAGCCTTATCGCGTTTCCGATGATACCGATTATGGTGTGCCGGTGCACGCGGAGCGAGGCAGCCTCGACTATATTGAACTTGAAATCCGCCAGGATCTGATCCGCGACGAGGTAGGGCAGGCGCAATGGGCAGCGCGGTTGGCGCGGCTTTTACCGATTGTTGCGGATAACCTCACGGATACACTTGTCCTTGATCGATATGCGGGAGATGCGCGGTGAGGGGGGATGTCTCATTGCGGCAGGAGGCTCCCGAGCAGAGCAAAGCATTCGGGTTTCTCGATCGGATCGACGAGGCCGGCTTTGGAGGGTGGGCTGTGGATTTTGCCAAACCCAGGGAGAGTATGCGGCTGCGGATTCTTGTCGACGACGTTATCGTCGATGTGATCAACTGCGACCTGCATCGCGATGACGCGGCCTTATTGAAGCTTCCAGCGAGCAGGATCGGGTTTTACTACAATATTCCGCCGCGCTACCGGGATGGTTTGCGGCATGTGGTGAAATTCGCGACGGTGGAGGGGATACGTATTTCGATGGCGTCGCGGGCCGGGAACGCGATGGCTGAGTTGAGTTTTTGTCTGCTGAAGCCCGTGCGTGTCGAAGGCGTGGTTGATGGGATGATCGATGGGTTGATTCAGGGCTGGGCGCTGAATGTCGATGATCAGGCCAAAACAAAAACTGGAGGCTTGCGCGTTCTGGTGACCAAAGCCGGGCAACCTGTGGCGGAGTTGCTCGCGGATCAGTACCGGGCGGATGTTGCCGAGCGCGTGGCGTGCGACGCCGTGTGCGGGTTTGCTTTCTCACCGCCGCCGGAATTACGCAGCCGCAGGCGAACGGAGTTCCGATTCTTTGCCATGCCGGGGCGCCAGGAATTGCAGGGAAGTCCCATTGAGGTTTCGTTTCCTGAAGACAGCGAACGGGCACGCATTGCGGCGCTGGTTGAGCGGGCGGACGAGCTGTTTGCCTTTGCCTATCATCTGCGCAGCGAGTTGAAAGCGGCTTTGCCGGGGGAGCGCTTTTTGCTGAGCGACTATGCGCGCTGGGCTGCAAAATCTTTGCCGTTGGCCGTGCCACGCGCGATGGCGCGTTATGGCGCGCTGCCCCAGGGTAAGCCGCTGGTTTCCATTGTTTGCCCCGTATTCAGGCCGGAGATTGGAGAATTTCTTGCCGCAATCGATTCCGTGCGTCACCAGAGCTACCCGCATTGGGAGTTATTGCTTGTTGATGATGGCAGCAACGATGCTGGGCTGAGTCAGGCGATGCGGCACTTTACCGAGGTGGATGAGCGGATCAAGCTCACCGTTTTGCCTAAGAATGGAGGGATTGCGCAGGCTAGTAATGTGGCACTCGGATTGGCGGAAGGGGCGTTCGTGGTGTTCTTCGACCATGACGACGCGCTCGAGCCGGGGGCGTTGGAGATTATGCTGCGCGCCCAGGCGGCGACAGGGGCGAAGCTGCTCTATTCGGATGAGGACAAGATTGACCGGTCCGGGGGGCTCTCCGAGCCGCATTTCAAGCCTGATTTCAACTATCGGTTTCTGCTCGAGGTCAATTATATCTGCCATCTCGTGATGGTGGAGGCGCAGACGCTCCGGCAGGTTGGGCTGTTGGATGCGCGGTTTGACGGGGCACAGGACCATGACTGGCTGCTGCGACTCTGCGAGGCTTTGTCGCCTGAAAAAATTCACCATGTGCCGGAAATCCTCTATCACTGGCGAAAATCAGCAAATTCGACTGCGTCAGCCGGGGCGGCGGCCAAGCCCAAGGCCGCGCGGGCTGGGGAGAAGGCGGTTTTGGCGCATTTGAAGCGGCGTAAGCTGCCCGCGGATGTGACGAGCCGGGAGGGGCTGACCTGTTACCGGGTTAAATGGAAGCCGAATGTGACGCAGAAGAAGGCGGCGCGAGTCTCGATTCTGATCCCGTTCCGCGAGCAAATTGAGATGACGGCGGAGTGTGTTGCCGCCGTTCGCAAGGTTACGCAGGATGTCGAATACGAGATCATCCTTCTGGATAATTGGTCAACCTCGCAGGAGGCGGAGGCATTTTGTACGGCGCAGGCTAATCTTCCGGACACGAAAATTGTCAGAATTGCTGAACCCTTCAATTACTCAAGAATCAATAACATTGGCGTCGGTGCGGCGCGCCATGCGTATCTATTGTTTCTGAATAATGACGTGATTGTTCATGAGCCGTTTTGGTTGCGCACGATGGTGGATGAGTGTCTCGCGAGCGCGCAGGTCGGGGCGGTGGGGGCTAAATTGCTCTATCCTGGTGGCACCGTCCAGCATGCGGGGGTGGTGTTGGGGGTTGGCGGGGTCGCGGATCATGCGTTCCGGGCGATACCGGGGGAGGCGCCCGGGTATGTCATGCACGCGATGGCGGCACAACAGATTTCAGCCGTTACGGCGGCTTGTATGCTGGTGCGCAGGGCGGCGTTCGATGCTGTGGGCGGGTTTGATGAGGCGGAGCTGACGGTCGCGTTTAACGATGTCGATCTGTGCGTCAAACTGGCTGGGGAGGGGTGGCAAATCGTCTTTACGCCGGATGCTGTCGCAGAACATCGGGAGAGTGTTAGCCGGGGCGATGATTTCGACGAGAGTAAGATCGCTCGGTTTATGTTGGAAAATGAGGTTATGCGACAACGTCATGCAGCAGTTTTGCCGTATGACCCGTTTTATAACAGGCATTTTTCTCGCGAAGGAGGCGTATATAGGGAGTTGCGGTTGTTAGCGCCGGGCGACAGCTAAGTTAGCTGCGCGCCAGACGCCGGGCGGTCAGGAGCAACATCCGGCGATCCTCTGTAGAGCAGGCGCGGTATAGACGCATCAGGGCTAACTCATCCCCAAGAAGGGAGCCGGTTTCGCCAGAAACGAGATAGCCTAAAGAAGTGTTGAGGACCTTGGCGATACGCTCCATGTTATCGCGGACCTGACCGGCACGATCTGTTTCCCATTGGGCGATGGCGGAACGCGAGACGCTCAATTTAGACGCAAACTCATCCTGAGTCATGTTAGCAGCAAGCCGTAAGGCTCGGATACGAGCGCCGACTGTCTCGGCGGGGGGCTGTTTCTTTGGTGCCATGAATTCTCCTAACACGTGACGTTGCGCAACGCCACGTTAGTATTTCTTGACATTTATGGTTAGTTTCTCTAACAATTTTGTTGGCAAGGGATGGGGGAAAAGATGCCACAGGCTAGAAAATGGACGGAAGCTGCGGATTTCACGATATGTCAGATGCGGGCTGGGGGAGAGACCTGGGCGGAAATTGGACGAGTGTTAGGGCTCTCCCGGAATACGGTTATCGAGCGCGGTCGACGATTGCGGGCCGAAGCGCCAGTCAAGCCGACGGCTGTGCCTGCTAGAGCAGCAGTTTCCGAAGACCCTAACAGAGGGGCGCTGCGCGCAGGGCATCCGCTGACATGGGGGCTGCTGACCAAGGAACCTTACCCGGGCGGAGATGCTCCATGACGGAACATGTGCTCACATATCCCGTATCCCAAGTTTTGCCCAGCGAGGTCCAGGTGGTCACGCGCGGCCCAACGGGGAAAAACATGTCCGCGAGTGAGGTGATTGTCCGGCTTGAGGCGGCGGGGGCAACGCTATTGGCCATGCCGGCAAGAGGATATTCAACGAAACTACGCCAAATGAAATTTGATATCGTACATACGACATTAGAGGCCTATGGGGGGCAGTTATCCACGACGAGGCTGCCGGTGCCAAGTGCGGCCGCGATCAGCGCGATGGATGAGGCGTTTGGCTGGTTGGTCCTAATTCCCGAAGAACGCTACGTTTTGCGGCGCATTCTTGGCGCGCGGGCGCTCGTGCATCCGCTGACCGGCCGACATTTATATCCGTGGCGTCGGTTAGGAGCGGTCTTGGGCAGTGATCACAAAACGATACAACGATGGCATGGACAAGCAGTTGAGTTGCTGTCACGGGCGCTACCGGGGTAGTGCACGAAAACCAACAAAATTATCTACAATAACGACTAGTTATTTTTTCTTGCCCACATTCCCCGTATTGGGATATACCTTTTGGCATACTGGCTCTTAACATGCACGGCGAGATAGTTTACAAAATTCATGTCGGATGAAAAGGGGTTTTTGGGGTTTGCACGTCATGCAATGTCCCGTTTTGCTAAAGCTCCTGCTCGGCATCATGAGTTAATGATTGAAAAACTTGAGGAACTCGCCACAGGGCGAAAGGACAGGCTGATGGTGCAGATGCCACCAGGATCGGCCAAGTCCACGTATGGGTCGATTTTGTTTCCGGCCTATTTTTTGAGTCGATACAAGGGAAGCCAAATTATCGCTACAGCGCATACGGCCTCCTTGGCCGACCATTTCGGCAGGAATGTTAGAAACACCGTTATTGAGCATAGCGCGTATCTTAATTTAAAGATTGCGCGCGAAAGTAGGGCGTCTGCGCGGTTCTCTGTGCTGGATGGCGGGGAGTATTTCTCTGCGGGTGTGCGCGGTCCGATTACCGGGCGGCGGGCGGATATGATCATTATTGATGATCCGATAAAATCATGGGCCGAAGCTGAAAGTATAACGTTTCGTGACGCGCTTTATGATTGGTACCAGGCGGAACTCTCAGCACGACTCAAGCCGGGCGGGAGAATTTTGCTCATTATGACGCGCTGGCACGAGGATGATTTGGCAGGACGCTTGATGGCATCAGAATCCGGATGGTCAAGCCTAAAATTGCCGGCCGTTGCAGAACGCAATGATGCGTTAGGGCGGCTCCCTGGTCAGGTGTTGTGGCCGGAATGGCAGGACGAGGGGGCAATACTAAGGCGGCGGGGCGAAGTGGGGGAAAGAGCTTTTGCGGCATTGTATCAGCAGGAGCCGCGGCAGCCGGAAGCGGCATTGTTCAAGGTAGAAAATATTGAGATAGTCGCGGAAACACCTGTTTTAAAAAAAATGATTCGTGCTTGGGATCTTGCGGCAAGTCTGCCGTCT
>DAOMCN010000086.1:0-7849 GCA_035427885.1 Acidocella sp.
GTTGCGGCGGCTAAGCCGGGGACCGGGGCGATTATTCCCGGATCTCCGCTGGCGGCGTTGGCGGCGGCGACGGCGGCCGCGCCGCCGGGCGATGCGGATGCGAACGCGCCGGCGCCTTTTGGCACGAATGCGATTGGGTTTTCGCTTGCCAGCGCCGTGGGCTCCGAGGCGTTGCGGACGTTTGGCGATTTTATGAGCGCGGTGCAGCGATCAACCCAGCTGAAGCCGGTATGGGAGTGGTTGCACAGCTTTTCCACGGTGCCGGCGCGGCGGGGACATCTGATGGATATCGCCCGGGCGCTGGGGTTGAGCTTGGTGCCGGGGCTGACGGTTGAGGCGGTGCTGCGGTTTGCATTGGCGCGGCCGAGGGCGGCGGTGATCCGCCGGGCGGCCCCGCCTGAGAAGTTGCTGATTTTCCAGGATGACGAGGCGAACGGGCTGGAGGATGCCGAGGCCGGGGAGACCGAGAGGCTGCCTGGGCGGCATGTATCGTTGCGGACCTGGGGGCGGCGCTGCGGGTTCGGGTTGGTGCATCTGCTGCTGTCGGTGTTGCCGCTGGTTGGCTTTGCGCTGACGCTTCAGGTGTTTATTTCCGCCGGGATGTTGAGCGCGCGTCCGGCGCACCTCGCGGTCATCGGCATTGCCAACGCTTATTTGTTCAGCCGCCTGGCGTTGGAGGTTTTGCGTTTCCTGCTCAGCCCTGCCACGGCGGCTTTGCGCGTGATCAGCATGTCCGCGCGGCGGGCGGCCTGGCTGGTGGCGCTGGTGCGGGTGCTGCTGGTGACTGGGGTTTCTGGCTATGTGGTGATCTCGTTGGCCGAGGTGCTGGGGCTGACGCGCGAGGGCGCGAATGCGTTGGCGCGGCTGGTGTCGTTGGCGCTCCATATCGAGGTGGCGATTGCGGTGTGGCAGAGCCGCCGCGTGGTGGGGGGGGGGATTGCCGGGGATTTGCGGGCGCACGGGATTTTTGCCGGGTTCCGGCAGCGGCTCGGCGGGATCTGGCATTATCTGGCGCTGTTCTATGTGTTTGCGCTCTGGGTCGCCTGGGCGGGCGGGGTGCATAACGCGTTTGTCGTGCTGCTGCGCGTGGTGGCGGTGTTTGTCGCCGCGTTGCTGATTGGCCGTCTGGGCTGGGTTGGGAGTGCGGCGTTGCTGGAGCGGGCGTTTCCAGACCCGGCGGGGGCGAGGACGCGCTACCCGACGCTTTATGCGCGCGCGCATGCCTATAACCCGATGATCCGGGCCTTCCTGCGCGGGATGCTCGGCGTATTGGTGGTGGTGCTGGTGTTGCAGGGCTGGGGGGTTGATATCTCCGGCTGGCTGCTTACCAATGCGATCAGCCGCAGTCTGATCGGCGCACTGGTCTCGATCGTGATAACCATCGCCGTTGCGCTCATCTGTTGGGAGGCGGCGAATATTCTGCTCGAAGGGCGCATTAAGCGGCTGGCGGCGAGCGGGCGGGCGCGGCAGGCTTCCCGGTTGAGCACGCTGTTGCCGATGTTCCGGGCGAGCATCGGGGTCAGTATTTCACTGGTGGCGGGGCTGATCTGCCTCTCCAAGATCGGCGTCAATGCGGCGCCGCTGCTGGCGGGGGCGGGCGTATTGGGCATTGCCATCGGTTTTGGCAGCCAGAAGCTGGTGCAGGACATCATCACCGGGCTGTTTTTATTGCTTGAGGATGCCATGCAGGTCGGGGATGTGGTCTCGCTTGCGGGCATGACCGGCACGGTGGAGCGGCTTTCCATCCGCACCATCCGCCTGCGCGGCGGCGATGGCTCGGTCAATATCATCCCGTTTTCCGCCGTGACCACGGTGACCAATATGACCCGAGACTTCGGTTATGCGCAGATTTCGATCAATGTCGGCTACAAGGAGGACATCGACCGTGTGAGCGCGGTGCTGACCGAGATTGCCAAGACCATGCGCGCCGAGGCGGCCTGGGGTGCGATGATGCGCGGGGATTTGCAGCTCTTCGGCCTGGACGCGTTCACGGCCAATGCGCTCGTGGTCACCGGACAGATCCAGACCGGGCCGGGGCAGCATTGGGCCGTGCGGCGGGAGTTCTACCGCCGGGTGCAGCGGCGCTTTGCCGAGGAGGGGATCGAAATTCCCTATAACAATCAGGTGTTCATGATCGAGCCTGCGCCACTGCTGGAACCTAGCGTCCCGCATCCACCAGGACCCGCCGACCCTTCGCGCGCTGGCCGACCGGGATAATACCGTGCATGTCCTTGCTGGCTTGCGCGAGGGTGAGGCCCGAGAAGCGCGGTAGCATGGCGTTGCCTAGGCGTTCCAAAGCGTTGAAGGCGCGCAGGAGTGGTGGCCAGTCGAGCGGCGGGGCGAACAGGGCGGAGTCCTGGTCTTCCACCTGGAAGAACAGGGAGGACAGCAGGCGGGCCAGCTGGCCCTGGGAATAGGGCTGGCCGTGGCCGAAGGGCGTGCTCTCGGCATAGGCCCATAAGCCGCGCCGGTTGGGGACGACAACGATGAGCCGGCCATCGTCCTTCAGCAGACGCCACGCTTCACGCAGGGTGCGCCTTGCATTTTCAGCTTGTTCCAGGCCGTGTACCAGGAGGATGCGGTCGAAGGAGAGGTCGGGGAAGGGGAGCGCGTCCTCCTCCGCCGCGCAGGCGAGGCTGGGCCGACCCAGCGGCCAGGGTGCGAGGCCGAGCTGCGGCGGCGAGAGCGCGATGCTGCGCTGCGCCTGTTCGCGCCAGAGGTGCAGGTATGGCCCGGTGTAGCCGAGGCCGAGGATGGAGAGGTTGGCGCAATCGGGCCACAGGCCGAGCAGCTTGCGCCGGAGCAGGCTCGTTGTCAGCCGCCCCAGGGGGGTTGCATAAAATTCTGCCGTATCTCGCGCATCAACCGCCATTGCCCCTATATACACCGCGAATGCACAAGGAGCGACAGATATGACCGTGACGGCGAGCGCCATTCCGATGCTTAGCGATAACTATGCGTGGATGTTGACCGAGGCGGATTCGGGCGCGGTGGCGCTGGTGGACCCGGCCGAGGCGGCGCCCGCGATTGCCGCGATCGAGGCGGCGGGCGGGCGGCTGGATGTGATTTTCCTCACCCACCACCATCTTGACCATATCGGTGGCGTGGCGGAGCTGGTCGCGCGGTATCATCCGCGGGTCGTGGGCAACGCCGGGGATGCGCACCGGCTGCCGCCGCTGGGGCTCGCGGTGCATGACGGGGATGTTGTTCCCTTTGGCGCGGCGATGGCGCGGGTGATGACAGTGCCGGGGCATACGCTGGGACATACGGCCTATTATATCGCCGAGGGCGGCATCCTGCTGCCAGGCGATACGTTGTTCAGCCTGGGCTGCGGGCGGCTGTTCGAGGGTACGGCGGAGGATATGTTTTCCTCGTTACAGAAATTTAAGGATTTGCCGGACGAGACGCTGGTTTGCGCCGGGCATGAATATACCGCGTCCAATGCGAAATTCGCGCTCAGCGTGGACCCGGACAATGCAGCGCTGCGGGCGCGCGCCGAGGAAGTTGACGCGCTACGGGCCTTGGGCAAGGCGACGCTGCCGGTGACGCTGGCAAGCGAGCGAGCAACCAATCCATTTTTGCGCGCGCTCGACGCCGCGGCGCTGGGGCGGCTGCGGGCCGCGAAGGATGTCTATTAGAAACTGGGCGGGCTGTTCGCGCTGATCAGGACGCAGGGCTCCACGCCCGGGTTACGAAAGCGGTGCGGGATGTCCGAGCGGAAGTAATAGGCATCCCCGGGGAGCAGCATTTTCTCCTGGGTGCCGACCGTTACCGCGAGTGCGCCCGAGATGATGATGCCCGCTTCCTCGCCATTATGGCGTAGCATTGCCTCGCCGGTGTCGGCGCCGGGCTGGTAGGTTTCCTGCATCATCTGCAGGGCGCGGTCCTTGGTGCTGTGGCCGACCATGCGCATCGACACGGCTTTTCCGAAGGCGATCTCGGTCAGCTCGGCGCTGGAGAAAAAGACCTCGTCCGAGGAGGAAAAGTTCAGGGTAAAGAATTCGGCCAGGGAGAGGGGGATGCCGTCGAGGATTTTTTTTAGCGAGGAGATCGAGGGGCTGACGCGGTTCTGCTCGATCAGGGAGATGGCGCCGTTGGTCACCCCGGCGCGGCGGGCCAGCTCGCGCTGGGTCAGGCCATAGGTCTGGCGGACCAGGCGCAGGCGGGTGCCGATGGCGTCGGCGGGCTCATTGGGGGCGAGGGCGGCGGACATGGGTCTTCATTCCCAGCGTTTAGGATTTTCAACATAGCTACGCTGGATGGCCTCCGTCTCGCAACGAGAAACGACGAAAATTGAAAAAGGCTTCGTCTCTGGTCAATTATTCTTGACGGCGCTGTGTCGCCTGGGCGAGACTGTATAGGAACAATAGCGGGGTTTTGCGTGCTGTGGCAGCGGGGCGGACAACGGGCTGAACTTGCGAACATACCCGGTACTAAGGTGAGGGGGTTCCGGTGTCGGACAGTTTAACCAGCCGGAGTGGGCAGGCCAAGGTGGACGCAGTGCGAGGGGCGATTTCTCTCTCGGCGATTACGCGGATTTTTGCGGGCTCGGTTCCCGCGGTGGATCATATCGATCTCGAAATTCACGCGGGGGAATTTTTTACCCTGCTGGGACCTTCGGGCTGCGGCAAGACGACGCTGCTGCGCATGATCGCGGGGTTCGAGACGCCCGATGAAGGGCGGATTCTGATCTCCGGGCGCGAGATGCAGGATGTGCCCGCGCATCAGCGGGCGGTGAATACCGTGTTTCAGTCTTATGCGTTGTTTCCGCATCTGAATGTCGAGGAGAATATCGGCTTTGGGCTGCGCATGCGCGGGATCAAGACGCCAGAGCGCAAGAAGCGCGTCGATGCAATGATGGAGCTGTTGCAGATTGGGTCCTTCGCCAAGCGCAACGCGGCACAGCTCTCAGGCGGGCAGCGCCAGCGGGTCGCGCTCGCGCGCGCGCTGGTCAACGAGCCCGAGGTCGTACTGCTCGATGAGCCACTTTCCGCGCTGGATGCGAAACTGCGCGCGGAATTGCAGATCGAGTTGCTGCGGATGCAAAAACGCCTGGGCATGACGTTTATTTTTGTCACCCATGACCAGCACGAGGCGCTAGTCATGTCCGACCGGATCGGTGTGATGTCGCGCGGCAAGTTGCAGCAGGTTGGGCCGGTGCTCGATGTCTACGAGAAGCCACGCAATGTGTTTGTCGCGGAGTTTCTTGGACTGTCCAATATCTGGCCGATGACCCCGCTGGGCGGCGGGCTGGCCCAGACGCCGATTGGCAATTTGCAGATCACGGCGCCGATCGGAGCGGAGAGGATGGCGATGATCCGGCCTGAGAAAATCTGGATCTATAGTGATAATAACGCGCCGCGCGAGTGCGCCAACCTGTTCCCCGGTACGGTGCGTGAGGCGATTTATATGGGCGCTTCGACGCAATACCGCGTTGAGCTTGGCAGCGGCGGGTTTGTGCTGGCGCTCGATACCAATAACGCCGCGGCCGAGCGCAGCTGGAGCGCGGGCGAGGTGGTCGCGGTGGAGCTCAAGCCCGATAACATCATGTTGATCGAGGCATGATATGACCGACGCCGTGGCCGCCGTAGCGGGCTTTAAAAAAACCCAGGTCCGAGTTGAGCGTTTCGCGAGGACGCTGCGCCTGTGGATGACCGCCGGGCCGGGTCTGTTCTGGATTATTCTATTTCTGCTGATTCCGAGCGGAACGTTGCTCGGGATCGCGTTTCTGACCAACAGCGATTTCGGCTCGCCGGTCCTGCCGCTCTCGTTGGGGTCGTTTTCGCAGGTTGCGGGCTATGGTATTCTGGGCTGGAGCGGGGCCAATTTCACCACGCTGCTGCGCTCGCTGCTGCAGGCCGGGGTGGCCACGATCATGACGATTTTGCTGGCTTATCCGCTGGTGTTCTTCATTATCACGCGGCCCGCGAATTTGCGTCCTATCCTGCTGCTGTTTGCAATTTTGCCGTCCTGGACCAACCAGGTGGTGCGGACCTATGCGTGGATGGAGCTGCTCAGCCCGCATGCGCCGCTGGCGCGGCTGGCGCAGGATTTGGGGATTATTCCGCCGCATCTGGGGTTGATGCCGGGGAATTTCGCGGTGCTGGTCGGGCTGACCTATAATTACCTGCCGTATATGGTGGTGCCGCTTTATGCCGCCGCGGAAAAGCTGGATTGGACGCTGGTCGAGGCGGGGCGCGATCTTTACGCCTCGGGCGCGAAGCTGTTCTTCAATACAGTGTTTCCGCAAACCCTGCCGGGACTGCTCTCGGGGATTATTCTGGTCGGGATTCCGGCGTTTGGCGATTATGTGGTGCCGCAGCTGCTGGGCGGGGACCGTGCGATGATGCTCGGCTCGTTGATCGCGGGGCAGTTCACCTTCTCGCCAGACTGGCCGTATGGCGCGGCGCTGACGTTGATCATGTTGGCGTTCACCTGCGCCGGGCTGATTGTTTTCCGCAGACTGACGCAAAAGCTAGGCGGCGGCGAGGAGGCGATGTTATGAGCGCCATTCCACGGCGGATCCAGCGCGGGCTGCTCGGCATCAGCCTGCCGGTCTACCTGCTGTTGTACACGCCGCTGCTGATTATTGCGGTTTTTTCGTTTACGCCCTCGCTCGGCCATCCTGGCATGAATGTCGCCGCGTATGGCGAGATGCTGAACGATCCGCAGGTGATGGCAGCGTTGCGGCGCTCGCTGACGCTGGCGCTCAGCTCGGCGGTGCTGGGAACGTTGCTCGGCACGCTGATGGGCTTTGGCCTTAGCCGGTATCGTCCGGCGAAAGGTGGCGGCTTCTGGGTCGGGACGCTGCCAAGTCTGATTATTTATCTGCCCATCATCATGCCGAGCCTGGTGTTTGGCATTTCGGAGATGATCTTCTTTAATTTCGTCCACCAATATACCGGGCTGCTCTCAGCCGGGCTGCTCACGATGGGCATTGCCCATGTCACCTTTCAGGCGCCTTATGTCGCGCTGGTGGTCTACGCGCGCCTTGCCGGGCTGGACCCCAATCTCTTCGAAGCGTCGCACGATCTTTACGCCAATCCGTTCAAGTCTTTCGTGTATCTCACGATACCGGTGGTTCGTCCGGCATTGATCGGCGGGTTTCTACTCGCGATCACGCTTTCGATCGATGATTTTACCATCAGTTTTTTTACCGCCGGACCGGGCAGCGTTACGCTCCCGATTTATATTTATGGCGCGATTGCCCGCAAGGGTTCCTCGCCGGAGATCAACGCCATCGGCACGCTAATGATCGCGACGGTCGTCGGCGTTGCGCTGCTTTACTATTTTGTCAGCCGCCACCGTGAACGCAGCAACCGGATTCCGGCTGTTGCTTAGAAAAACATAAGGAGAAACCATGAGCCAATTTAAATCCATTCTGCTTGGCGCGACCTGCGCCGCCGCGTTCATCACAGGGAACGCCTTGATCGCGCCAGCGCCCGCGCAGGCGGAGCCGACGCTCAACCTCTTCATCTGGTCCGATTATATTCCCGAGAGCCTGATTACCGAATTCGAGATGGACTGCGGCTGTGCGGTGAATGAGACCGATTATGATTCGAATTCGGAAATGGAAGCCAAGCTCAAGGCCGGCGGGGATTCGGAATTCGACGTCATCGTGCCGTCCAGCTATTATGTCGCGCGCCTGGCGGCGGAGGGGTTGATCCAGCCGTTGGACCAGAGCCAGATTCCGAATTTCAAGAATCTCTATCCGAAATTCCAGAATCCGAGCTACGATCCGGGCGATAAATATTCGATCCCCTATCAGTGGGGCACGACCGGCATCGGCTATCTGAAAGACAATATCAAAGACCCCGCCCATAGCTGGGGGCTGCTGTTCGATCCGACG
>DAOMCN010000087.1:0-4195 GCA_035427885.1 Acidocella sp.
TTGCAACTCCTCTGCGCAAACGCCTCCCAGAGACGTTTGCCCGGAAAGCAAACGCCTCTCATAGCCTGGCGCTGGGATTCGATTCACCTCCACCTGGGCCCCCGCAGGGTCCGGCTGGGGAGCCGCGCCGTCAGCGCGCCGACGGTGTCAGCTTGGCCTCGTCGGGTTGGATCGCGGCGATGTGGCGCGCGGCTCCGGCCAGACTGGCTTCGACCTCGCGACTGAGATGTTGCGGCTGCACGCGATACCCAGCACTCACCAGCGCCATGTGGCGGCGATGGAACAGGTCATGGGCGATCAGTACGCTGTTCACCTCGGTCAGCTCCGGCTCGGCTAGGACCGGGGCGCGGAAGATCGTATCGACCAGGACGGCGTCGGGGTGGGTGCGGGCAATGACGCGGGCGCACCAGCGCGCTTCGGCCGATGTACAGAAACGCCCGAGGACGGTATCCGCGCCGTGGTGCGCGCCACGCAGCCGGTTGGCCAGCGAGGCAGGCAAGGCGCGAACCAGACCGCGCAGAAAAATCCCAAACACTGCCCTAGGGGAGCTGGCCAGTACATAGCCGCGTAGCCGGCTCACCTGCGGCCCGACGACCGGGGTAAAATCATACGCCACCATCGGCCCGGCAAGACGGGCTCCAAGCAGCAAAAGCACAACCTCATGCCCTTGCGCCTTTAGCCAGGCGAGAATGGCGTGGTTCAGCGCCAAATGCCCGGCCTTGCCTGGGCGCGGTAGCTCATCGGTGATGAATACGTACCGCATGGGGGAAAGCCGGGTCGCCCGGCGCGCGGATTACGCCGCGCTGCTCTGGGCGATTCCTTTGTCGGTCAGCAGCTCCTGCAGCTCGCCGGCCTGATACATTTCGGTCACGATGTCGCAACCGCCGACGAACTCGCCCTTGATGTAGAGTTGCGGAATCGTCGGCCAGTTGCTGAAGGCCTTGATGCCGTCACGAACTTCGGCATCTTCCAGCACGTTCACGGATTTGAACGGAACGCCGACATGTTTGAGAACCTGCACAACGCGGGCAGAAAAACCGCATTGCGGGAACATTGGGGTGCCCTTCATGAAAAGGACGACAGGAGCTTCGTCGATGGCGGTCTGGATGGTGGTAAAAATCGGGTTGTCCATAGGGGAATCCTTAATCTGGAGCTGCGGTTTGCAGGGCGAGAGCGTGCAGCGCACCCCCCATATTGCCCTGGAGGGCGGCATAAACAAGCTGGTGTTGGCGAACTCGCGACACGCCGCGAAACGCCTCGGAAATTACGGTGGCGGCGAAATGGTCGTTATCGCCCGCCAGATCCTCAATCGTGATGCGCGCATCGGGGAATGCGCGCTTGATCATGCTTTCGATTTCACTAGCCGTCATCGCCATTTTTTGTATCCTTAGATGGCGAACCAAGTCGGAAAAAACCGTTCATGGGCCGCGCACAACTGTGTCAAAGATATGGAGATGCCGCCCGGGAGAGTCAAATCTTTTTGGTTCTGTCCCCGCCCGAGGTGCTGCGCCGGGATGCCCGCGGCCTGCGCGGCTGCGAGCAGGGTGGCGCCATTTTCCACTGCCAGGACGTAGCGCGCCTGATCCTCGCCGAACCAGAAGGCGTGGGAACTCTCCGTCGCCGTGATTGCGGCGCCGGTCTCGCCAGCCATCGCCATTTCTGCGAGGGCGACGAGCAGGCCGCCATCGGACAGGTCATGGCAGGCCTTGACGTTGCCCGCGAGGATCTGCGTGCGCACGAAGTCGCCGTTCTTGCGCTCGGCGACGAGGTCCACGACAGGCGGGGCGCCGGTTTCCAGCCCGATGATTTCGCGCAGGTAGATCGAGCAGCCCAGCTCGCCCTGGGTCGTACCGATCAGGACGAGATCCTGGTCCGGGGCGAGGGCGATGCCGGTGGCCTGGCGCGCGTCTTCCAGTACGCCGACCGCGCCGATCGCCGGGGTGGGGAGGATCGCCTTGCCCTCAGTCTCGTTATAGAGCGAGACATTGCCCGAGACGACGGGGAAATCCAGCGCCTTGCAGGCGGCGGTCATGCCTTTGATCGCGGCGGCGAACTGGCCCATGACTTCCGGCTTTTCCGGGTTGCCGAAATTCATATTGTCGGTGACGGCGAGCGGCAACGCGCCGGTGGCGGTGATGTTGCGCCAGGCCTCGGCCACAGCCTGCGCGCCGCCTGCTTCGGCATCGGCAACGCAATAGCGCGGCGTGCAGTCGGTGGTGATGGCCAAAGCGCGATTGGTACCTTCGAGCCTCACGATGGCGGCGTCCGCCTGAGCCGGACGTTTGACCGTCTGGCCGCCGACAGTCGAGTCGTACTGGTCGAAAATCCAGCGGCGCGAGCACAGATCCGGGCTGGCGATGAGTTTGAGCAGCACCTCGTCCAGGCCGAGCGGGCTGGATACCGGCCCAAGCGGGGCGGGTTTCGGCGTTTCCACGATTGGACGGCGGTAGAGCGGGGCCGCGTCCGAAAGCGGGGCGAGGGGAATATCCGCCTCGATGACGCCGTGATGCTTGATGACGATGCGCCCGGTATCCGTGATATGGCCGATAATGGCGTAGTCCAGGTCCCATTTCTCGATGATGGCGCGTGCAGCGTCGCTGCGTTCGGGCCTGATGACCAGCAGCATGCGCTCCTGGCTCTCAGACAGCATCATCTCATAAGCCGACATGCCGGTCTCGCGCTGTGGGACGTTTTCCATGGTCAACTCGATGCCGACCCCCCCCTTGCCCGCCATCTCGACGGCGGAGGAGGTCAGCCCGGCAGCGCCCATGTCCTGAATCGCAACGATGGCGTCCGTCTGCATCAGCTCCAGGCAGGCCTCGATCAGCAGCTTTTCGGTGAACGGGTCGCCGACTTGCACGGTGGGGCGTTTTTCCGCTGAGTTGGCGTCGAACTCGGTGCTCGCCATCGTCGCGCCGTGGATGCCGTCGCGCCCGGTCTTGGAGCCGACATAGACGACCGGATTGCCGATGCCCGCAGCGGCGGAGAGAAAGATTTTGTCCTGGGCGGCGATGCCCACGGTCATCGCGTTGACCAGCGGGTTGCCGTTATAGGCGGGATGAAAATTGACCTCCCCACCGACGGTCGGCACGCCGACGCAGTTGCCGTACCCGCCGATGCCGCGCACCACGCCGTCCACGACGCGCTTAGTCACGGGCAGTTTCGGATCGCCGAAGCGCAGTGCGTTGAGGTTGGCGATCGGGCGCGCGCCCATCGTGAACACGTCACGCAAAATTCCACCGACGCCGGTGGCCGCCCCCTGGTAGGGTTCAATGAAGCTTGGGTGGTTATGCGACTCCATTTTAAAGATCGCAGCCATGCCTTCGCCGATATCGATGACGCCCGCATTCTCGCCCGGCCCGTGAATGACCCATGGGGCTTTCGTCGGCAGTTCCTTCAGCCAGACGCGCGACGATTTGTACGAGCAATGCTCCGACCACATGACCGAGAAAATACCGAGCTCGGTAAAGCTCGGCACGCGGCCCATGATCTCAAGGACTTTCGCGTATTCCTCGGCGTTCAGGCCGAAGGATTTTGCGAGTTCGGCGGTAACCATTGTTTTTTTGCGCTCCGCGTCGCTGGGTTTCATGCGCAGGCCAGTGAATCAAAAAGGGGTTTACCATCGGTGCCGCCCATCAGCGGGTCCACGAGGTCCTCGGGATGCGGCATCAGGCCAAGGACGCGCAGGTTGGGCGAGTAGATGCCCGCGATGCTGCGGGCCGAGCCGTTGCGGTTTTCGTCAGCGTAGCGGAAGGCGACGAGGTTTTCGCCCTCGAGCCGGTCCAGCGTCGCCGCGTCCGCCGTGTAATTGCCGTCGCCATGCGCCATCGGGGCGCGGAAGACCTCGCCCTTGGCGTAGCGGGAGCAGAAGACCGTATCGTTGCGTTCGACGCTCAGCATCGTGTCCATCGAGAGGAAGCGCAGGCCCGCGTTGCGCAGCAGCGCGCCGGGCAGCAGGCCGGTTTCGGTGAGGATCTGGAAGCCGTTGCACACGCCCAGCACATAGCCGCCGCGCGCCGCATGGTCCTTCACCGCGCGCATGATCGGGCTCTGCGCCGCCATGGCCCCGCAGCGCAGATAGTCGCCATAGGAAAAGCCGCCCGGCAGCACGATCAGGTCCAGGCCCGACGGTAATTCGGTCTCCTGGTGCCAGACCATCTCCACCCGCTCGCCGGTGGAGCGTTCGACGGCGACC
>DAOMCN010000087.1:4205-7843 GCA_035427885.1 Acidocella sp.
CCGCAGCGCAGATAATCGCCAAAGGAGAAACCGCCGGGAATAATGACAAGATCGACCCCCGAAAGATCGGTCTCCTTATGCCAGATCATCTGGGGTTCGTGACCGAAGCTCTGGCGCACGGCGAGCGCCATATCGCGTTCGCGGTTAATGCCGGGGAAGAGAAGAAGGCCTGCTTTCATGGGGTGTTTCCTGCCTTGTAGGCGAAGGGATGTAAAGCCGGGTTTGAGGGGAGATTTGGCGAATAGCGCAAAATGCCAAAAATCCAGAAACGCCGCCGAGTTGGATCACTTCCCCGCGCGCGGTTTAGGGCGGCGGGTAATGCCCAGCCTAAGCCCAGCCGGGCGCGATCTCCCGGTACTCACGGTGTGGGGAGAGGTCAATTCATTAATTTAAATGATCAATCCGTCAAAAAAATTTTGTTTTTGTTTTTTTAGTTAGTAAAATATTCGATATAAATGCTCACATATAAAAAACTATTTCCGGGGCTGTTCCTTTGCACCGGCGTCACCTTCCTGGCCAATCTGCTACAGGGCGCGGAGGTGCTGCTTTTCGGGCAGGTCTGGCTGGAGGCGCTGGTGTTGGCTATTTTGCTAGGCCTCATCTTGCGCGCCGTCTGGCTTCCGGGGGCGGTCTGGCGCTCCGGGATCGTCTTTAGCGCCAAGACATTGCTGGAAATTGCCGTTGTGTTGCTGGGCGCTTCGGTGAGCGCGCACACGGTGCTGGCGCTTGGGCCGAAGCTCCTGGTCGGGATTGTGGCGGCGGTGGCTGTCTCTATTGTCGGCAGTTACAGCATCTGTCGCGCGCTTCATCTTGCGCCGCGTCTGGCGTTGCTGGTGGCGTGCGGCAACTCCATCTGCGGCAATTCCGCCATCGCCGCCGTGGCGCCGGTCATCGGCGCAGATGCTGACGAAATTGCCTCATCCATTGCCTTTACCGCGGTACTCGGCGTTCTAGTGGTCTTGCTCTTGCCGTTGCTGGTCCCGCTGCTGCGTCTGAGTCTGACCCAATACGGCGTTCTGGCCGGTCTTACCGTCTATGCCGTACCGCAAGTTTTGGCGGCCACGCTGCCGATAGGCGCGCTCTCGAATCAGATCGGCACGGTCGTAAAGCTGGTGCGGGTTCTGATGTTGGGGCCGGTGGTCTTGGTGCTCGGATTGCTCACGGCACGCCTGCGAGAGGAACCGGATGAAGCCGCGCCACATATTAGCGCCGGCGAGCGCCCCCCGCCGGGCCTGCCGCCCATCCACCATCTGCTGCCCTGGTTCATTATCGCCTTTCTGGCGCTGATGGGCGCGCGGTCGGCGGGCGTCATCCCTGTGGGGTGGCTTGAGCCTATGAAGATCAGCGCCTCGCTTCTCACGACCATCTCGATGGCAGCACTCGGACTCGGGGTGGATGTACGCAGCGTGGCCCAGGCGGGGCCGCGTGTTACCGCGGCGGTTACGCTTTCGCTCCTGGTCCTGGGCACGATCAGCCTGCTGCTGATCCGGCTCTTGCACCTTCCGTGAACCGCCGCGATCAAAGGGCGGGCGCTTTGATCGGGGATTGAATGACAGTGGCCCCGCGCTGCTTGCCGTGTCCTAATAAACGTCGCGCAGGTAGCGTTTTTCCCGCGCCAGTAACCTCAAATAATCCTGAGCGGTTTCCGGGCTGAGACCGCCATGACGTTCAATAATCGAGCGCAGCGTTGTCTCGACATCCCGCGCCATGCTGCCCGCATCGCCGCAGACATAAAGATTCGCACCATCCTGAAGCCAGGCCCAGATATCGGCTCCCCCCTCGGTCAGGCAGTGCTGCACATAGCGTTTTTCGGCCTGATCGCGCGAAAATGCGAGGCTGAGTTCAGTCAAAAACCCATCCTTGCGCATCCCGCTAAGCTCATCGCGATAATAGAAATCCGTCGCCTGATGCCGCTCGCCAAAAAACAGCCAGTTCCGCCCGCGCGCACCGCAGACACGCCGATCCTGCAAAAACGCACGGAACGGCGCGATGCCGGTCCCAGGGCCGATCATGATGACAGGCGTCGCAGGATCGGCAGGCAGGCGAAAATGCGACGACGCCTGAACAAACATCGGTACATCCCGCTCGTGCGCGCGGTCGGCGAGGAATGTCGAGCAGGTGCCTTTGCGGTTGCGCGAGCCATAGCGTACGGCAGCCACAGTGAGATGCACCTCGCCGCGATACGCGCGCGGGCTGGACGAGATCGAATAAAGCCGGGGCTGAATATGCTTAAGCGCGGCGACAAACTCTTGCGCGGCAACCTTGATGGGAAACGCCGCGAGCACATCCGCCAACTGCTTGCCGTACAGCCATTGCTTCAAATCCGAGTTGCGACTGGCGGCGAGCAGTGTCTTAAGCTCCGGGCTCGCGCTGCGCTCGGCGATAAATTCCAGCGTCTCGCGGCTTGGCCGGGTCAGCTCGAAATTATCGCGCAACGCCTGCCGCAGCGGCAGATTGCCCGCTTTATCGACCGCGACGCGCGCATCGTCCTTCAACCCCGCGCGCTCCAACACTTCATCCACCAAATCCGGGCAGTTGCTGGGCCAGACCCCCAGCGCGTCACCCGGCTCAAAACGCAGGTTGGCCCCAGCCAGGGACAAGGAAATGAACCGCGTATCCTTGTCCGCCGCCGGGCCGTTGAGTTTCGTATTGGCCAGCAGCCGCGCGGCGAAAGGGTTGTTTTTACTGTGCGGCGCTTGCGCGCTGGGCGGGGCCTCGTAGCACAGGGGCGCGCCGGTAAGCCGTTTTCCGATCAGTTGAATCCAGTCGTTGACCTCCGCCTCATAATCCGAGTCGCAATCCAGCCTGCCGACCAGCCGCTGGGCGCCCAACTCGGCAAGCCGGGTATCGAGATTTTTCCCATGCTGGCAGAACTGATCATAGGACGAATCCCCCAATCCACACACCGCGTAGCTCAGATGCTCCAGCTTCGGCGCATTATCCTCGGCTAAAAACTCCCAGAAGCTTTTGCCGTTATCCGGCGCGTCGCCATCGCCATAGGTGCTGGAGATCAGGATGATCTTCCCCGCCTTGCCCAATTCGCCGACGGCATAATCGGCCATGCAGCAAAGCGCCACCACGATCCCGGCCTGCTTCAACTGCGCCGCCAACCGTTCCGCCAGCGCCTCGCTATTGCCGGTTTGCGAAGCCCAGAGCAGGGCGATGCTCTGTTGTTGCGCGCCGTGAGCGCGCGCAAGATCACCCGCCGTGACGCCCGTAGGCGCATCAGGAGCGCCCTCGGTCGCGCGGCTCAGCAGCCCGGCGAAAACACCGTCGAGCCACAAGCGGGTTGCCGGGGCGATGGGCGCCGCGACGGGAAGGACCGGCACATGTCCCCGCGCTCCTGGTGTTTTCAGGCCGGAGATAAAGCCAGATAGGTAGGTTGTTTCAGCCGCGCTAAGTACCGGCGGCGGCAGCGGCTCCAGGCGGAGCGCAGCCTCCAGCAAATCTGCCACCGCCCCAAGAACGGGCGTGGTGCGTTGTATCGTCAGAACATCCGTCTCCATCCCCGGCACCTCCGCCATCGCCGCATCAGCTTGCGTCTGTGCCTGCAAATCCCCTTCGGGATGCACCTTGCTCAGCGCGACCGCGCAGAACTTGAGTTCGGGCTGCAACGAGAGCGCGTCGGTTGCGCCATG
>DAOMCN010000088.1:0-7815 GCA_035427885.1 Acidocella sp.
CGTACGCCAGCGGATTTACAGTCCGCCCCCTTTAGCCACTCGGGCACCCTTCCGTATGGGCTGTCCTTTCTCCGATCAGGCTTTGGTTGTCAACGCAGGAACGCAAGGATAGTGATACGCGCATGAGCCAGAACCGCCCCCCTAAATCGAAATCTGCCCGCCCTGGCGAAAAGCCACGCGCTTTTGGCGACCGCCCAAAATTTTCCGGGGGGGACAAAAAAATGAGCCTGCCCAACCGGGGCGAGGGAAAGCCCGAGCGTCCGCATGACCGCCCGCCGATGCAAAACCACCAGCAAGGCCGCCCGCAGCGTGCCCCCGCCGTGCCGCCCGGTGCGGTCTGGCTTTATGGCACCCATGCGGTGGCCGCAGCCCTGGCCAATCCGGCGCGTCGCTTGCGCCGTCTGGTGTTGACCGAGGATTCGCAGGCAGCGCTGGCCGCCGAACGTCCGCAGCCCTGGCCGATCCAGGCCGAGATCGTGCCGCGCGACCGGATCGACGTGCTTCTCGGTGCGCGCCCCGGCAGCGGCATCGTGCATCAGGGCGTGGCGCTGCTCACCGACCAACTCGCCGCTCCGGCGTTGCTGGACGCGCTCGCCCGCCCAGGCCCGGTCCTGGTGCTCGACCAGATTTCTGACCCGCGCAACATTGGTGCGCTGATGCGCACGGCGCAGGCTTTTGGCGCGGCGATGGTGATCACCCAGGAGCGTAACGCGCCCGAAGAAACCGGTGCGTTGGCGAAGGCTGCCTCGGGCGCGTTGGAACTGATCCCGCTGCTGCGAATCGTTAATATTTCCCGGGCTTTGGTCGTGCTGAAGTCGGCCAATGTCTGGGTAGTCGGTCTGGATGGCGCGTCGCCGACCCGGCTGAACGGCGAGGCTTTTGCCGGACGTCGCGTTGCCCTGGTGCTGGGCAGCGAGGGAGAGGGCATGCGCAGGCTGACCCGCGAGACCTGCGACGAGATCGTCGCGCTGGGGATGCCGGGCGGCATGGAGAGCCTCAACGTCTCCGCAGCGGGGGCCGTGGCGCTCTACGAGTTGACCCGCAGCGCCTGAAACAAGGTGCTGCAAACAAAAATTGCACGGCGGGGGGCAAGAATTTACTTGTGCCCGCCGAGCGGTTTGAATACATCTCAGGCGTTGTTCAAGGGATTCCCCCGGTGCTTCGGGCCGGTGTAATCCGCTGCATAGGAGCGAAATAATGAGTAAAGTGATTGGTATCGACCTCGGTACGACGAATTCTTGCGTTGCGGTCATGGAGGGCAAGGATGTCCGCGTGATCGAAAATTCGGAGGGTGCGCGTACCACCCCCTCCATGGTGGCTTTCAGTGATTCCGGCGAGCGTCTGGTGGGTCAGTCCGCCAAGCGTCAGGCCGTAACCAACCCGACGGATACGCTTTATGCCGTGAAGCGCCTGATTGGCCGCCGTTATGATGACCCGACCGTGACCAAGGATAAGGGCATGGTGCCGTACGCCATCGTCAAGGGCGATAGCGGCGATGCCTGGGTCGAGGCGAAGGGCCAGAAATATTCGCCCTCGCAGGTTAGCTCTTACATCCTGACCAAGATGAAAGAGACCGCCGAGGCGTATCTTGGCGAGACGGTGACGCAGGCAGTGATTACCGTCCCGGCCTATTTCAACGATGCGCAGCGCCAAGCGACCAAGGACGCGGGCAAGATCGCTGGCCTCGAAGTGTTGCGCATCATCAACGAGCCGACCGCCGCGGCGCTGGCTTACGGCATGGACAAGAAGAACGCCGGGACCATCGCGGTGTACGATCTTGGCGGTGGCACCTTCGATATTTCGGTGCTTGAACTGGGCGATGGCGTCTTCGAGGTGAAATCCACCAACGGCGACACCTTCCTCGGCGGCGAGGATTTCGACCAGCGCGTGATCGATTATCTGGCCGACGAGTTCAAGAAGGACCAGGGCATCGACCTGCGCAAGGACAAGCTCGCCCTGCAGCGTCTGAAGGAAGCCGCCGAAAAGGCGAAGATCGAGCTGTCCTCCTCCAAGGAGACAGAGATCAACCTGCCGTTCATCACCGCGGACGCGACCGGGCCGAAGCATCTCGTGTTGAAGCTGACGCGCGCCAAGCTGGAATCGCTGGTCGATGACCTGATCGAGCGCACCCTCGGGCCGTGCAAGGCGGCGTTGAAGGATGCGGGCGTGACAGCGGGCGAAATCAACGAAGTCATCCTGGTCGGCGGTATGACCCGTATGCCCAAGGTGATCGAGCTGGTGAAGAATTTCTTCGGCAAGGAACCGGCGCGCAACGTGAACCCCGACGAAGTCGTGGCGATCGGTGCTGGCATCCAGGGCGCGGTTCTGCGTGGCGACGTCAAGGACGTGCTGCTGCTCGACGTGACCCCGCTTTCTCTCGGCATCGAGACGCTGGGCGGCGTGTTCACCCGCCTGATCGACCGTAAC
Organism: Acidocella sp.; assembly: GCA_035427885.1. Lineage (GTDB taxonomy): Bacteria > Pseudomonadota > Alphaproteobacteria > Acetobacterales > Acetobacteraceae > Acidocella. Next base: position 2,428 of record DAOMCN010000088.1, read on the forward strand.
ACCACCATCCCGACGAAGAAGAGCCAGACCTTCTCGACCGCCGATGACGGCCAGACGGCGGTGACCATCAAAGTGTTCCAGGGCGAACGCGAAATGGCCGCCGACAACAAGCTGCTCGGTAATTTCGACCTGCAGGGCATTCCTTCCGCGCCGCGCGGCGTACCGCAGATCGAGGTCACGTTCGACATCGACGCCAACGGCATCGTCTCTGTCCAGGCCAAAGACAAGGCGACGGGCAAGGAACAGCAGATCCGCATCCAGGCTTCGGGCGGTCTGTCGGATGCCGACATCGAGCGGATGGTGCGCGACGCCGAGGAAAACGCCGCCGCCGATAAGGCCCGGCGCGAGGCGGTTGAACTGCGCAACCAGACCGAGGCGATGGTCAACCAGGCGGAAAAGACGCTGAAGGAAGCCGGAGACAAGGTTTCGGCAGCGGATAAGTCCGAAGTCGAAGCGGCGGTCGCCGCAGCCAAAACTGCGCTGGAAGGCAGCGATACCGAGGCGCTGAAGGCGGCGGGCGAGCAACTCACCCAGGTTTCGATGAAGCTGGGCGAGGCGATGTACAAGGCACAGGCCGAATCGGCCCAGGCTGCGCCGCAGGCCGAGACCGGCGCTGCGGGCGAGAAGATTGTCGACGCCGATTTCGAGGAAGTCGATGGCGACAAGAAGACCCCGTGAGTCGGCTTGAAGCCGGTTAAATAGAGACCGACATGATCCCGGGGCGGCGCCTCGGGATTTTGTTGTTTTAGTGCGTTACGAAGGAACAGACCGCCGCTATGGCAAAACAGGATTATTACGTCACGCTAGGTGTTGAGCGCGGTGCCAGCGCCGAGGACATGAAAAAGGCCTATCGCAAGTTGGCGATGCAGTATCACCCCGACCGCAATCCGGGCGATGCAAAGTCCGAGGCGAAGTTCAAGGAATTGAACGAGGCCTATGACGTGCTGAAGGACGACCAGAAGCGCTCCGCCTATGACCGGTACGGCCATGCCGCTTTCGAGAATGGCGGCATGGGCAATGGCGGCGGCGCGGGCGGCTTCGGCTTCGAGGGCGGGCTGGGCGATATTTTCGAGCAGATGTTTGGCGCGGCCCGCCGCGGCGGCGGGGGCGGCGGCACGCAGACTGGCGGGGACATCCGCGCGGCGGTCGAGATCGACCTCGTGGAGGCATTCACTGGCGTGCGCAGCAATGTGCGCGTGGCGACCCGTCTGTCCTGCGATGCCTGTGGCGGTACCGGCTCGGCGGATAAAAATACTGGCGGCGATAGCTGCGCGACCTGCGGCGGCGCCGGACGGGTGCGCACGCAGCAGGGCTTCTTCCTGGTTGAGCGTACCTGCCCGACCTGCGGCGGCTCAGGCCGCACCGTGCGCAACCCCTGCCGGATTTGCGCCGGCGCGGGCACCGTGCCGCGCGAGAAGACGATTTCTGTGCAGATCCCCGCAGGCGTCGAGGACGGCACGCGCATCCGCCTCGCGGGCGAGGGCGAAGCCGGGAGCAGAGGCGCCACGGCGGGGGATTTGTATGTGCACGTCACTGTGCGTCCGCACGCGATTTTTCAGCGCGACGGCGCGAACATCTTCTGCCGCGTCCCGCTGCGCATGACCCAGGCGGCGCTGGGCGGCGAGGTCGAGGTCCCGACCATCGACGGTACGGCAGCGCGGGTCAAAATCCCCGCAGGAACCCAGACGGGCGAGCAGTTCCGCTTGCGCGGCAAAGGCTTCTCCGTGCTGCGCAGCACGCAGCGCGGCGATATGTATATCCAGGTCGCGGTTGAAACGCCGCAGAACCTGACCCGTCGACAGCGCGAATTGCTGGAAGAGTTTCAAAACGAGGCCAAGAGCCATACGTCAGGCAGCCCTGAGCATGACGGTTTCTTCGCCAAGGTGAAGGAATTCTTCGAGGGGCGCGATTGATCCTTCTGCGACGCCTCGGTTTTGCCATCGTCCGGGGTTAGGCACCGTTGCGCTAAGAATTGTAAGCCTCAGGGGGAATGCGTTGCAGCGTAACTTGGCAGTGCTTACATAGAAGTACACAAACGGCGCACGCAAATGATGCAGGAGCTTTGAGATGTCATCGCTGAACGCAAAAAAATATTTTAGCCTGGCGCTATTGCCGATACTGGCGCTGGGTGGCTGCGCCGTTGCCCCGCCTTCAGGGCCAACGGTGGTGGCCATGCCGGGGCAGGGCAAAACCTGGGTCCAATTCCAGCAGGACGATGCCTATTGCCGCAACTATGCCCAATCGAGGCTTCCCGAGGCAGGGCAGGTGGCGGCCAATACACAGAACAACGCCACGACGACGGCTGTGGCCGGGACGTTGATTGGTGCTGCCGCTGGCGCGGCGCTAGGCTCGCTGAGCGGCAATGTCGGGGCGGGCGCCGCCGTTGGTGCGGGCGCCGGGTTGTTGGGCGGCGCAGCGGTTGCGGGAAATAATACCCAGGCTGCTGCGGATTCCCTCCAAGGACGCTATGACGTAGCCTATGCTCAATGCATGGTTGGAAATGGTGAGGCTATACAACAGCCAGAGGCGTCGCCAATGGCTTACGGCCCGCCGCCCGGCTATTACGGGCCTCCGCCGGGTTATTACTACCGCCCCGGACCCTACTGAATCCAGTCCGGCGATCAGCACGATTGAACTAGCGGCGAGAGAGCACCTCGCCGCCCCGCCGCCTCGCCGTCGCCTGCATCCCTGGGCGTGGATGGCGGCGCTGTTTCTGCACATGGCGGTGGTCGCGCTTGTGCTGTTGTTCGGCTGGCCGCGTCAGCCGATGGAGGAAGAGAGCCCGCCTGGCGTTGCCGTGGTGTTCGACAAAGGCGGTGCGCAGCAGACCGCTGCTCCGCCCGCGCCGCGCCAGGGCCCGCCCCAGCCCGCGCAGGCGCCACAGCCCGCGTCCCCGCCGCCGCCAAGCCAGCAGACTCAGGCTGAGGTCAATCTGAACATGCCCCCGATGCCGCTGGGTAGCGTGCAGAGCGCGCCCCAGGCGCCGCCGCAACCTCGCCAGGTGACGCACCCGCATCCCGCCCCGCCGCAAAAATACGTAGTAATAAACAACATGTCCTTCAGCGGCACTCCGTCGCCGCCGACGCCCCACGCGAAGCGGGCGATGAATCTTGACCTCGCGCAGTCCGACGCGCAGGCGGTGAACGCGTCGGAGCTGACGATCAAAGGCGAGATCGGCGCGGATTGGCGGGCAGCGCTCGACAAATGGGTGAATCAGCATAAATATTACCCGCAGGCCGCGCTGGAGCAGGACCAGCAGGGGAGCGTGGAAATCGAGTTCACTGTGGACCGCGCCGGCAACGTGACCGGGCTACACCTCCTCCGCGGCTCAGGTTCGCCGTTTCTCGATCAGGCCTGGCAGGGCCTGTTCGCGCAGAACCAGCTGCCCCCCTTCCCGCGGGGGACGAAATCGGAGCATGTCACCGTCGATGCGACCATGCATTTCGAGCTGATCCAGTGAGCTTTCGCTTGCGCCGACTCGGCGTTCGGGATTCTAGCAGGGAATGATGGATGAGCTGGCGCTTGGCGTAAAACAAAGCCTGACCGGGAGGCGCTGGGTCTGGCGTCGGGGGGACGAGGAACGCGTGGGGCAGGGGATTGCTCAGACGCTGGGCGTGCCTGAGCTGATGGGCCGCATGCTGGCCGCGCGCGGCATCAACGCCGGGACCGCGCCCGGCTTTCTCGACCCGACCTTGCGCGCGATGTTGCCCGACCCGTCGAGCGTCGTGGATATGGACGTGGCGGCGGGACGCTTGGCCGACGCCGTGATGGGCCGTGAAACCGTCGGCGTGTTTGGCGATTACGACGTGGACGGTGCGTGCAGCGCCGCGCTGATGGTGACCTTGCTGCGCCAGCTCGGCTGCAAGGTGCTGACCCATGTGCCGGACCGGATGCTGGAAGGTTACGGGCCAAACGCCAAGGCGCTGAATGGGATGGCAGATAAGGGCGCGCGCCTGCTGGTCTGTGTCGATTGCGGCACCGGCGCGCACGCCGCGTTCGCCCCGCTGCATAACCGGGCCGATGTGCTGGTGTTTGACCACCATAAGGCCGAAGGGCCGACCGCGCAGATCAAAGCCACGGTCAACCCGAATCGGCTGGAATGCAGCTCCGGCCTGCACGACACCTGCGCCACGGGGGTGGCGTTTCTGGGTGCGATCGCCCTGCTTCGGGTGCTCCGCCAGCGCGGGTTTTTCAATGACCGGACCGAACCGGATCTGCGCGATATGCTGGACCTCGTGGCGCTGGCGACGATTTGCGACGTTATGCCGCTGACCGGCCTGAACCGCGCCTTTGTGACCCAGGGGCTGAAGGTGATGGCAAGGCGCGAGCGCCCCGGCATTGCCGCGTTGCTCGAGGTGGCCAAGCTGACCGAGGCGCCGACCGCGATGAACTGCGGCTTCGCCCTCGGGCCGCGCATCAACGCCTCAGGGCGGATCGCGGAATCGGACATGGGGCTGCGGCTGCTGCTGGCCGACGATGTGGATACCGCCGCCACGCTGGCGCAGACGCTCGACGAGGTGAACCGCCAGCGTCAGGCCGTCGAAGCGGCGATCGTCACCGAGGCGATGGCCCGCGCCCAGGCGCAGGTGGAAGCCGGACATAACGTGATCTTGCTGGCCCAGGAAGGCTGGCATCCCGGGGTGGTTGGGATTGTCGCGGGCCGCGTGAAGGAGCGCTTCAACCGCCCGGCGCTGGTGGCGGGGATTATCGAGGGGCTGGCCAAAGGCTCGGGCCGCTCGGTGCCCGGCGTGGACCTCGGCGCGGTGGTAATCGCGGCGCGCCAAAGTGGTCTGCTGAAAACTGGCGGCGGCCACGCGATGGCGGCGGGATTTTCGGCGGAAGAGGGTGCGCTCACCGACCTGCACGTCTTTTTGAATGAACGCCTGGCGGGTGCTGCGGATCTGCCCGCGGAAGAGGCGCTGACCCTGGAAGGCGTGCTGGGTCTGAGCAGCGCCGACGCCGCACTGGCCCAGATGGTGGCTCGGCTCGGACCGTTTGGTACCGGCAATGCCGAGCCGCTGTTCGTGCTGCCCCGCGCGCGCGTGGTGAAGGCCGACCGTATCGGCAAAGACGGTACCACCATCCGCGCGATGGTTGAAGGCGAAGGCGGTGGACGGCTGAAAACACTACTCTTCCGCGCCAAGGATGGCCCCCTGGCCGACGCCCTGAGCCGCGTCGGCGGCGCGCCGCTGCACCTGGCGGGCTATCTGCGCGCCGAAAGCTGGCAAGGCCGCGTCTCCGCCGGATTCTTCATCACCGACGCCGCCCCGGCTTGACGAGAGCCCTCTGGCAGCGTAGCCAGAGCCCACGCCGTCCCGTTCGTCTAGAGGCCTAGGACGCTGCCCTCTCACGGCGGTAACAGGGGTTCGAATCCCCTACGGGACGCCA
>DAOMCN010000089.1:0-7810 GCA_035427885.1 Acidocella sp.
TTCCCCGGGCAGAATTTCTCGCTGCCTAAACCTAAAGGCTAAAAATGGATATCTTAGAGAGCATCAAATCCGTACTCGCGCCGCCGCATAAGGCGGGGTACCCGTTCATTCTCGGCGGGATTGCCGTGGCGCTGCTTGGGTTGCCGCTGTGGCATGTGCTAACCTGGGTGGGGCTGCTGTTCACGCTGTTCTGCTTCTACTTCTTCCGCGACCCGGAGCGCGTGCTGCCGCCGCGCGAGAATGTGTTCGTCGCGCCCGCGGATGGGCTGGTCGTCAGCATCGAGCCCGCCGTGCCGCCCGCCGAGCTGGGCATGGGCGAGACGCCGCGCATGCGCGTCGCGATTTTTCTCTCGGTGCTGGATGTTCACGTCAACCGCGCGCCGATTGGCGGCGTGGTTCGGAAAATCGCCTATCATGCGGGCAAGTTCCTGAGTGCTGCCGAGGATAAGGCGAGCGAGGAGAACGAACGCAACGCGCTGCTGCTGGCGCTGCCCGGCGGGCAGGAGGTTGCTGTCGTGCAGATTGCCGGGCTGATCGCGCGCAGGATTCTGTGCGAGGTTGCGGAGGGGCAAACGCTCAAGGCGGGCGAGCGCTTTGGTATTATCCGCTTTGGCAGCCGGACGGATCTGTATCTGCCAGAGGGCTGCGTGCCGCTGGTCGCGGTGGGGCAGAGGACCATTGGCGGGGAGACCGTCATCGCCGAGTTGGCGCCGGTGCCCCTGCCGGTATGAACGCCAGACGCCGCCGCCTGCCAGCGCGAAAGCGCTTTTCCGGGCAGAGTTTCAACCGGATGCTGCCGAATCTGATGACGCTGCTGGGGCTGTGCATCGGGCTTTCGGCGATCCGGCTCGGGATGGACGGGAAGTTCGGGGATGCGGTTATCGCCATCGCGGTTTCGGGCGTCATCGACGGGCTGGACGGGCGGCTGGCAAGGCTGCTCAAGGCGACGTCGCGCTTTGGCGCGGAGTTCGACAGCCTCTCAGACTTTCTCTGCTTTGGCGTCGCCCCGGCGCTGGTGCTCTATAGTTGGTCGCTGGAGCCTTGGGGGGCGATCGGGTTTCTGCCGCCGCTGATGTATACCTCGGCAATGGCGCTGCGCCTCGCGCGGTTCAACGCAGCGCTGGATAATGCGCCGAAAGCGGCGTTCGCCTATAATTTTTTCACCGGCGTACCCGCCCCCGCGGGGGCGGGGCTGGCGCTGTTCCCGCTCTTTATCGGGCTCGAGGCCGATGGACGGCATATGGCCTGGCTGCGCGATGCGGTCAGCTATCCGCTCCTTACCGGAGCGCTCCTCGTTGGCGTGGCGCTGCTTTGCGTCTCCAACCTGCCGGTCTGGAGTTTCAAGAATTTCAAGATCCCGACCGCGCAGTTGCTGCCGATGCTGCTCGGCGTTGTCGTGTTCGCGGCGATCCTGTTTGCCGATCCGTATGCCGCCGGGGCGCTACTCGGTCTCGCGTATATGGTGATGCTGCCGTTCAGCCTACGCAGCTACCGTAGGCTCGCCGCCGAGGCGGAGAATAGACGGGCAGCGGCGGAGCAGATGCCTGAGGAGGGTTAAACCTCGTCCTCGACATCGGCCTCGGGGCGGTCGATGCCCGAGGCAAGCTCGGTGCGCCAGACGCCCTCCGCGTTCTGATATTCGATATAGCCCGTGTCGCCCGGGATGCGCTGTTCGGCGGCGACGCGCAGGGCCGCTCTCAGGGCCGCCTTATGTGTCGGGTAAGGCTCGGAATAGGCGCCTTCCAGCTGGTAGGCCCAGCCGCCATCGTGTTGGACGATTTTGTAATGAATTTTGGCCATGCGACTCTCCCGCGAACGACAATGCCGACGAATGCCTGGAGCGTACTCTGTTCACACGGAAACGCTCCAGCTCTGTTTTTGCGAGCTATTTCATCCTGGCAGATCGAACCTTCTGGTTCAACCTGCCAGGATATTACTCTATATAGGGTGAGTTGCTGCGCAAAGCACCCACCATTGCAGGCGGGGGCCGGGATCAAGGAGGGTGGCCATGAGTGTCGCGGGGAAAGAGAAATCGGCGCTGATTATTGGCGCGTCGCGTGGGTTGGGGCTGGGGTTGAGTCTTGAACTGCTGCGCCGGGGGTGGAAGGTTACCGCGACCGTGCGCGCGGCGGTAGCGAACTCCGGGTTCGATGCTTACCACGACCACGTCACGCTGGACACGCTCGATATCAATAAGCCCGCGATGGTCGCGCCCTTCGTGCAGCGCAGGACCGGGCAGCTTTTCGATGTCGTGTTCATCAATGCGGGGATTGGCGGGCCGCAGGGGAAGACCGCCGAAACGGCAAGCGTCGATGAGGTCACGCAGTTGATGATGACCAATGCTATCTCGCCGGTCAGCCTCGCCTATAAGCTGCGCCCGATGGTGCGGCCCAATACCGGGATCCTCGCGTTCATGTCCTCGATCCTGGGCAGCGTCGGCACCGATAACGGCGGCCATGCACAGCTCTATAGCGCCAGCAAGGCGGCGCTCAATTCGTTGACGCGCAGCTTCGTCGCCGGGTTGGGGGAACCCGAGATCACCGTCCTCTCCATGCACCCAGGCTGGGTGCGCACCGATATGGGCGGCACTGGCGCGGATATCGATGTCGAGACCAGCGTGCGCGGCATCGCTGATGTGTTGCAGGCCAAGGCTGGGGCCGGTGGGCACGCATTCCTCGACTATAAGGGGCATACGCTGCCCTGGTGATCTTCGGGTAGCGGGTTACGAAAACCCTGCGTCAGAGTTAAACAAAATCCCGGGTTGTCGGCGCGGGCGCGTGGCATTATGCACGGGTCAATCAAAAGGGACGACGGCATATGGCAAGTATCGGGGATATTTCGGGCAACGAAGCTGCGCTGGCGCGACAGGCGGAAGTTCTGGCGCAGCCGCTGGGCGAAGATCGGGTAATGGCCAATGCCATTCGCGCGCTGGCGATCGACGCGGTGGAGGCGGCGAACTCCGGCCATCCGGGCATGCCGATGGGCATGGCAGATGCGGCAACGGTGCTTTGGAAGAAATTTCTTAAATATGACGCCGCCGATGCCGGATGGTGGGACCGCGACCGGTTTGTCCTCTCCGCCGGGCATGGCTCGATGTTGCTCTACGCGCTGCTGCATCTGAGCGGCTTCGAGGGCATGGGCATCGATGCGCTGAAATCCTTCCGCCAGCTCCATTCGGTGGCCGCGGGGCATCCCGAATACGGCGAGCATCCGGCAATCGAGATGACCACCGGGCCGCTTGGCCAGGGGTTTGCGACGGCGGTTGGCATGGCGATGGCCGAGCGGCTGCTCGCTGCGAAGTTCGGCAAGAGCCTGGTGGACCACCGCACCTGGGTCGTCGCGGGCGATGGCTGTCTGATGGAAGGCGTCTCGCACGAGGCGGGGGCGCTGGCCGGGCATCTCAAGCTCAACAAGCTCACCGTGCTGTGGGACGACAACAGCATCACCATCGACGGCAGCACAGCGATGTCCACCTCGGAAGATCCGCTAAAGCGCTTTGCCGCCTATGGCTGGGCTGTGCGCCGGGTCGATGGGCATGATTTCGCGGCGTTGCAGGCGGCGCTGGCCTTTGCGCTCAAATCCTCCAAGCCAACGATCATCGCCTGCAAGACCGTGATCGGTTTTGGCGCGCCGAGCAAGGCGGGAACCGCCGGGGTTCATGGCGCGGCGCTGGGCGGGGCCGAGGCGCAAGGCGCCAAGCGGGCGCTCGGCTGGGAACACCTGCCCTTTCATGTGCCCGAGGAAGTTTATGCGCCGTGGCGGATGGCGGGCGCGCGCGGGGCGACGGCGCGGCGCGCCTGGCTCAAGCGCGTGCAGAAGCACCCACAGCGGGCGGAGTTCGAGCGCGTCATGTCCGGCAAGCTGCCTGAGGGCTGGGCCGAGGCGATGCGCGCATATAAGGCCGGGCTGGCGGACCAGAAGCCAAAACTGGCGACGCGCCAAGCAAGCCAGAAGGCGCTTGAAGTGCTGGTGCCCGCGATTCCGGAATTAGTCGGCGGCTCGGCGGATCTGACCGGATCCAACCTCACGTTGGTCAAAGGTATGACCGGGGCGAGCGCCGATAATTTCGCCGCGCGCTATATCTATTACGGCGTGCGCGAATTCGGCATGGCCGCCGCGATGAACGGCATCGCACTGCACGGCGGGCTGATCCCATATGCGGGGTCGTTCTTTGTGTTCAGCGATTATATGCGCCCGGCGATCCGGCTCGCGGCGCTCATGCGCATCCGCACCATTCATGTGGCGACGCATGACAGCATCGGGCTCGGCGAAGATGGGCCGACGCATCAGCCGATCGAGCATCTGGCGAGCTTCCGCGCCATGCCCAACGTGCTCGTGCTGCGCCCCGCCGACGCGATGGAGACCGCGGAGTGCTGGGAGCTGGCGGTGCGCAACGTCTCCGGGCCGTCCCTGCTGATCCTCTCGCGCCAGGCGGTGCCGGCGCTGCGCATGGAGGCCAATGGCAATAAATGCGCGCGCGGCGCTTATGTTCTGGCCGAGGCTGAGGGCAAGCGGGCGGCGACGATTATCGCCACCGGCACCGAGGTCGCGCTGGCGATGAATGCGCGCAAGATGCTGGCCGAGGCGGGATGCCAGGTCGCGGTGGTTTCCGCGCCGAGCTTCGAGCTGTTCGCGCAGCAGGACGCCAGCTACCGGGCTGAGGTTCTGGGCGATGCGCCGCGCCTTGGCGTCGAAGCGGCGAGCGGCTTTGGCTGGGAACGCTGGCTTGGCGACAAGGGCGCGTTTATCGGCATGAACGGCTTTGGCGCGAGCGCCCCGGCCGATGTGCTCTACAAGCATTTCGGGATTACCGAAAAAGGGATTATCGAGCGTCTCGCGAAGGAATTCGGGATCGGGCCGGCGGTGTCCGCGGCGGCCTAGTTGAGTTTGGCTGAACAACAAAGGGATCTAAATATGACTGTAAAAATTGCAATCAACGGTTTTGGCCGCATCGGACGGCTGGTGCTGCGCGCGATGATCGAGAGCGGGCGCACCGATGTTGAGCCGGTGTTGATCAACGATCTCGGCAGCGTCGAAGATAATGCCCATATGTTCCGCTATGACTCCGTACATGGTCGCTTCCCCGGCACCGTCGAGGTCAAGGGCGATAGCCTGATCATCACCCATGCGGGCCGCACCTATGCGCCAATCAAGGTTTCCGCCGAGCGCGACCCGGCCAAGGTGCCGCTGGCGGGCGTGGACGTGGCGATGGAATGCACCGGGTTGTTCACCAAGCGCGAAGCCGCCGCGGCGCTGCTCACCGCGGGCGCGCGCAAGGTGGTGATCTCCGCCCCCGCCGACGGCGTGGACGCGACCATTGTTTACGGCGTCAACCACAAGACGCTGACCAAGGACATGGAGATCATCTCCAACGCGTCCTGCACCACCAACTGTCTCGCCCCGGTGGCCAAGGTCCTGCACGAGAGCTTCGGCATTGAGCGCGGCTATATGGTTACCATCCATTCCTATACCGGCGACCAGAAGACCGTCGATACGCTGCACAAGGACCTGCACCGCGCGCGCGCGGCGGCACTCTCGATGATCCCGACCTCGACCGGGGCGGCGAAGGCGGTTGGTCTCGTTCTGCCGGAACTCAAGGGTAAGCTCGACGGCACCGCGATCCGCGTGCCTACGCCGAATGTGTCGCTCATCTCGCTCGATGTGAACCTCAAAACCCACGCCACCGCCGAGCAGATCAACGCGGCGATGAAGGCTGCCTCCGAGGGCGAGCTTAAGGGGATTTTGGGCTATACCACCGACAAGCTGGTCAGCGCCGACTTCAACCATGTCGCCTTCTCGAGCAATTTCGATGCGCCGCAGACGACTGTGGTTGATGGCGCGCTGGCGCGGGTGCTCTCGTGGTACGACAATGAATGGGGCTTCTCGAACCGCATGTCCGATACCGCGGCATTGTTTGGCAGCCTATGAGCAAAAACCTCGATGATGTGAAGGTGACGGGGCAGCGCGTGCTGCTCCGTGCCGACCTCAACGTGCCGGTGCAGGGAGAGAAAGTCTCCGATCTGACACGGCTCGAACGCCTAGTCCCGACGTTGCGCGAACTCGCCGACAAGGGCGCTAAGGTGATTGTCATCAGCCATTTCGACCGGCCTAAGGGCAAGGTCGTTCCGGCGATGAGCCTGCGGCCGATTGCGGCGGCGCTGGCGCAGGTGCTTGGACATTCGGTCGCGTTTGCCGAGGATTGCGTTGGGCAGAAGGCCGAGCAGGCGGTCGCCGCGATGAAGAATGGCGATGTGCTGGTGCTGGAGAATACGCGCTTCCATGCCGGGGAAGAGGCGAACGATCCTGAGTTTTCGCGCCAGCTGGCCTCGCTCGCGGATATCTACGTCAACGACGCGTTCTCCGCGGCGCACCGGGCGCATGCCAGCACCGAGGGCGTCACGCGTTATCTGCCGGCGTTTGCCGGGCGGTTGATGCAGGTCGAACTGGCGGCGCTGAACAAGGCGCTGGGTACGCCAGCGCATCCGGTGGCCGCGATTGTTGCCGGGTCCAAGGTTTCCACCAAGCTCGATCTGTTGAACAACCTGGTCAAGAAGGTTGATATCCTCGTCATCGGCGGGGCGATGGCCAATACGTTCCTGGCCGCGCAGGGGCATGATGTCGGCAAATCTCTGCAGGAGAAAGACCTGTACAAGACGGCGCTGGAGATTCTCGAAATCGCGCGCACGCATGGTTGCGAGGTCGTGCTGCCGAGCGATGTCGTCGTGGCGGAGACGTTTGCCGCGAACACGCCGACGCGGGTGGTCGGCATTGATGCGATTCCGGCGAATATGATGGCGCTCGACGTTGGGCCTGCCACCGTCGCCGCGTTTATCAAGCGGTTGCCGACGATCCAGACGATTATCTGGAATGGGCCGCTCGGTGCGTTCGAGACCAAGCCGTTCGACGCTTCGACCAATGCGCTCGCCGAGGCGATCGCGGTCGCGACGGAAGCGGGGCAGATTATCTCGGTGGGGGGCGGCGGGGATACCGTGTCCGCGCTCAAACTGGCCGGGGTGCATGACCGGATGAGCTATCTGTCCAGCGCCGGAGGGGCGTTCCTGGAGTGGATGGAAGGCAAAATCCTGCCGGGTGTGGCCGCGCTGAGTGCTGGGCTGTCCAATCTCGGTTGAGGTCCTCGGAGTGCCGCCGCGATTGAAAGCGGCGGCACTTACGCTGTTTGCCGTGCTGATGTGGGGCTGCGCCCCGATCGGCACGCGATATCTCGTGGGCGATGCGCATGTCGGCCTGCCCGCCGTGCCGTTTATCGCGCTGCGCTACGGGCTCGCCAGCCTTTGTTTTCTGCCAATATTGCGCGGGGCGCTACGCGACTGGTCCCGAGAGGACTGGATGCGCGGCATTCTTTGCGGCGTCATCGGCGTCACCGGATATAATTTACCCAATGTGCTTGGCAGCCGGACGGTTTCCGCTGGGATGGTCGGGCTGGTCAACGCCGCGGAGCCGCTGATCATCATGCTGATCCTCGCGTTGCAGAGGCGCAGAATGCCCGGCGGGTGGACGATACTCGCCGGGGGGATTGGCTTTGCCGGGATTTTGCTCCTCGTGCGGGGCGGCGGTCCTGCGATGGGCGACCTACGCGGAACGGCGCTGGTGCTAGGCGCGGCGGTCTGCTGGTCGGTTTATTGCGTGCTGATTCCGCCCTTGCTGCGCGAACGCGGCGCGGTGCAGGTGACGGCTGTGACCATCCTGGCGGGCACCGTGCCGATGCTTTGCGCCGGGTTGCCGGGGATGGGGCCGTTGCTCGCGGCGCTCACCCAGCCACAATGGGAAATCCTGGCGGCGCTGGTGCTTG
>DAOMCN010000090.1:0-7742 GCA_035427885.1 Acidocella sp.
ATCGCCCAGGTTGGCGCCTGGACTGCCAAAGGCATGGCCCTGAACATCGCGATCAACGTCTCGCCGCGCAACCTGACCCGCCGTGGGTTTGCCGCCCAGGTCGCCCATCTGTTGAAAATCTATGGCGTGGCCCCCTCCACAATCGAACTTGAATTCACTGAAGGCGTCCTCGTCACGAACGACCGCGTCATCCTGGAAGAACTGCAAATCCTGCGTGACACCGGCATCCGCATCGCCCTGGACGATTTCGGCACCGGCTTCGCCAACTTCAGCTACATCACGCATTTACCCGCGGACATCATCAAGATCGACAAATCCTTCATCAAGAAGATCACCTCGGACGAACGCTCGGCGATGGTCGTTCGTGCCCTGATCGAGCTTGCCCACCGGCTGAATTACTCCGTCGTGGCTGAGGGCATCGAGACCGAGAAAGCCTTCTCCCTCCTCGCCTCCTGGAACTGCGACGAGGGCCAGGGCTACTACATGAGCCCCCCGCTGGACGCCGTGAGCTTCGCCGAGAAAATGAACTTTTCTCCTGCCCTGACTCATTAAATCGTTCTATCTTGCCCCCGAGGCGCAGACCGCCATCGCGCCCCTTCGTGGAGGCAACACCGATGCAGGATTTCCCGCTCCCGAAAGTCTATCAACTGATCGAACCTGGCCCGGTCGTCCTCCTAACCACGGCCAGCAAACACCGCGCCAACGTGATGACGATGTCCTGGCACATGATGGTGGAATTCGAGCCCCCGCAGATCGCCTGCATCGTCAGCGCAGGGGATTACAGCTTCGCAGCCCTTCGCAAAACCAAGGAATGCGTTCTCGCCATCCCGTCTCAGCGCCTCGCCGAGACTGTGGTAAAAATCGGCAACTGCTCGGGCCGCGACACCGATAAATTCAAAGCATTCGCCCTGACCCCGCGCCACGCCGCACAAGTCTGCGCCCCGCTGATCGCCGAATGTTTCGCCAACCTCGAATGCAAGGTGGCCGACACCCGCCTGGTCAACAAATACAACCTCTTCATCCTGGAAGTCGTGAAAGCCTGGCACGACCCCGCGCAGAAAAACCCCAAAACCCTACACCACCAAGGTTACGGCAAATTCGCGGTGGACGGGGAAACCCTAACCTTGCCGTCCAAAATGCGCTGATTTTGCTACGGCATCGTAACATCCACAGGATTGGGGATAACCTTGTGGAGGAGCCCTGTACTGCGTTGCACAAGCCGCAGCCCGCCTAGGTTTAGATCAGATGGCAACCCGATGACAAATTGCCCACACCCGGCTCAGCGCGCCCCCCGGACCGGCCACAAAAGCGCCGGCCCGGCGTGCCACCGCTATCTTCTCTCGCGCGTCGCCGAGAAGGTAATTTCCGGGAAATTCTCCTTCATCCGGTTCAACTCCCAGGTATTGCGCACCAGATAAACCGGCGCCCCCTCGCGGTCCTCGCTCATCGCGCTCTTGTTCTGCTCGACAAACATCTTGAGCCGCGCAGCATCCTCCGAGAATATCCAGCGCGCCGTATCGAAGGGCGCTGCCTCAAATGCGACCGGCACGGAATATTCCTGTTCGATCCGGCTGGAGAGCACATCGAGCTGCAACGCGCCCACCACGCCAACAATCCACTCCGCCCCGCTCATCGGCCGGAACACCTGGGTAACCCCCTCCTCGGCCAAATCCTCGAGCGCCTTGCGCAACTGCTTGGTACGCATCGGATCGGCAAGGCGCACGCGGCGCAGAATCTCGGGCGCGAAATCCGGTATCCCGGTAAAGCGCAACACCTCCCCCTCGGTCAGCGTATCGCCGACGCGCAGCGTGCCGTGGTTCGGAATGCCGATAATATCCCCCGGAAACGCTTCCTCGGCGAGCGAGCGGTCCTGCGCGAAGAAGAAAATCGGCGCCTGAATCGCCATCGCCTTGCGCGTGCGAGAATGGATGAGCTTCATCCCACGCGTAAACTTACCCGAGCAAATGCGTGTAAACGCAATCCGGTCGCGGTGCTGTGGGTCCATATTAGCCTGGACCTTAAAGACAAAGCCGGTCACCGGCGTCTCCTCGGGCGCTACCACCCGCGTATCGGCCGCGCGCGGCTGTGGCGGCGGCGCATTGGCGACCAACCCTTCGAGCAACTCGCGCACCGAGTAATCCTTCAACGCCGAGCCAAAATAAACCGGCGTGAGATGCCCCTCCGAGAACGCCTGCAAATCGAACGGCGGAAACGCAGCCCGGATCAGCTCGATATCTTCATCAAGTTGCGCCTTCTGGTCAGCGGGAATATCAAACTTCTGCCCACGCTCCTCCTGCCCCGGCTTAACCGCCGAAACCAGCCGGTCCTGCACGAGATCGTAGCACCCCCGAAACAGCCCGCCGGTGCCGATTGGCCACACCATCGGGCAGATATCGAGCGCAAGCGTATTGGCGATCTCGTCGAGCAGCTCGAACGGGTTTTGCCCCTCCCGGTCCACCTTGTTGATAAAGGTGGTGATGGGAATATTACGCAACCGGCAAACCTCGAACAATTTCTTGGTCTGCAACTCAATACCCTTGGCCGCATCGATGACCATGACCGCGCTATCGACGGCGGTGAGCGTGCGGTACGTATCCTCGGAGAAATCCTCATGCCCCGGCGTATCGAGCAGGTTGAACACCGCCCCGCCGAACTCGAAGGTCATGACCGAGGAGGTGACTGAAATCCCGCGCTGGCGTTCGATCTTCATCCAGTCCGAGCGCGTCTGGCGCCGGTCCTGGCGCGCCTTGACCATCCCCGCCTCGCGGATCGCGCCCCCGAAAAGCAGCAGCTTTTCCGTCAGCGTCGTCTTACCGGCGTCGGGATGGGAGATAATGGCAAACGTACGCCGTGGCGCAGTGCCGGAGACATTTTCCGCAAGAGGTAGAGCCTGGTCCATCGCCACGCCCTACCAAGTTTTTGCGGCGAAGGCTATTCGCCCGCGACCGTCTCGCTATGCCAAACCTTCGGCGCCGAGGCAAAAAACGCCCCAACATTCTCCCGCCACACTTCAAACTCCGGCGCGTTGCGGAATTTATCCATATGGTGCGCAACGCTCTCCCAGGTCACCTGAAGGACAAAATGTGTTGGATTTTCGATTGAGCGATGCAGCACAAGCCCATGGCAGCCCTCCGAGCGCGCAAACGCGGCCCGGCTCGCCTCGACCCCCGCGATAAACTGCGCCTCCATCCCCGGCTTGATCTCAATCTCGGCAAATTCTGTAACCATGTTTTAGCCTCCCACTGTCTTACATTGTTGTTCGCCAAGCCCCTCGATACCCAGGCGTAGCGTCTGTCCCGGCCGCAAGAACACCGGCTCCGGCTTCATCCCAAGCCCGACTCCAGGCGGCGTCCCAGTCGAGATGATATCACCCGGATAGAGCGTGATAAACTGGCTGACATAGCTAACCAGCATGCGCACGCCAAAAATCATGGTCGCGGTACTGCCGTTTTGCATCCGTTTACCGTCCACCTCGGTCCAAAGTTTAAGCTTCTGCGGATCGGGAACCTCGTCCTGGGTAACCAGATACGGACCAACCGGCCCGAAGGTATCGCAGCCCTTGCCCTTATCCCAGGTGCCCGCGCGCTCCGTCTGATACGCACGTTCGCTGACATCGTTGACGACGCAATACCCAGCGACATGCGCCATCGCCTCTTCCTCGGACACATGCGACGCCTTGGTGCCGATCACAACGCCAAGTTCAACCTCCCAATCGGTCTTTTTAGACCCAGGCGGGATATGGATATCATCAAAAGGCCCACTGAAGGCCGAGAGAGATTTGAGAAACAGTACCGGCTCCTTGGGAATTTTCGCGCCGGTTTCGGCCGCATGATCGGCATAATTCAGCCCGATACAGACAAAATTCAGCGGCCTTGGAATTGCCGGGCCAATCCGCCGCTCGGCCATGAGCAGCGGCAGCGTATCGGCATCGAGCGCCTGCAACTGCGCCAACCATTCCGGGCTGAGCGCCTCGCCGGTGACATTGATCAGCGCATCATCGAGCGTGCGAATCTTCCCCGCCGCATCGAGCACCCCCCATTTTTCCTCTCCAGCATCGCCGTATCGAAGAAGTTTCATGCATCAACATCCTTAATTTTTGCGCCATAAGCGTTAAGCTCAAAGCTGGGTGGCGTATAGGGGCCGTGTCAAAGCCGCCTTTTCATTCTAGGCATACTATGGCCTCCACTGATGTAGGTTCCAGAGGGAGAATTAAACAAAATGCCTCTATTCGTTCTTCACGCGCTCGACCGTCCCGGCGCTCTGGCGCTACGCCTGGAGCATTACGCCGCCCACCGCGCCTTCGTCCAAACGGACACCGAATACGACGTCAACATCGTCCTCTCCGGCCCGCTGCAATCGGACGACGGCGAATCGATGGCCGGCTCCCTCTTCATCCTAGAAGCCGCAGACCGCACCGCCGTGGAAGCCTTCGTGCGCGACGATCCCTTCATCCTGGCGAATGTCTGGGGCGAGGTCACGATCACCCGCTTCCACCGCCGCAAAGGCTGAACCCGCAAAGCCTGAACCAAAGACCAAAAAAAGTGCAAAAAATAGCCGGTCACGAATGACCGGCTATTTTGCGCCGTTTCGGCGCTTGTTTGTTGACTCCCTAAACTTGGCGGGCTGACCTGAACCACTCGAAACACTGCCTAATTAGACTTTTTCAGTCTGTAAGACCTTGTCACGTAATGAAACAGCTCACTGCGCGGGAATGTGGCGGAAAAGAGACAGTCGCGCAAGTCCCTTAATGAGTTTTAATGCATGAATTAAGCAATAATGAATGCCAGCCCCGTACGCTTAGATTGAAGAAGTGCAATTCACGCCAGTTTTTCTTTCAACGCGGCCACGGCGGCGCGAATTTCCTCCGCCGCCAGGGTCGTAGGCCCAGCCTCGGTAACGCCCAGACCATCGGCAAAAGCGTTGGCATACCCCGCCCGATTCGCCAGCGCCACTTCGAGCAACACGAGCCCGCGCGCGCCAATTTCCGCCTCCAGCCGCTTGCGCAGCTTCGATGCCGCGGGCGCGCGGTTGAACACCAGCACCGCCTGGCGCTTCTCCTCGGCGGCCAGCTTGAGCGTCCCCTCGGCGGCCCAAAGATCCGGCGGCGAGGGGTTGAGCGGGATCAGCACCAGATCCGCCCCGCGGATTGCCCGTCTGGCATCGCTATCGATCACCGGCGGCGTATCGATCAGGACATAGTCATGCGTCGCCTTGAGCTTCTCAACCTCGTTGGCCAGCCGCCAGCCCGAGACGGTGGCAATACTCAGGCTATTGGCCGCTTTCGCCGCGCTGGCGCGCAACTTCCCCCAAACCGTGAGGCTGCCCTGCGGATCGATATCGAGCAGCGCGACGGACGCCTCCCCCGCCAACGCCGCAGCGAGCTGTGCCGCCAGCATGGTCTTGCCAGAGCCCCCTTTTTGCTGCGCGATCGCGATAACCTTGCCCATAACCCACCTCCTGGATAGGTTAATGTAGCCGCATTTCCGTCGGCAAGGCCACGGTTTTTATGGACGAACTGTTAACCCCCACCGAAATGACCCAGGCCGACGCCCAAGCGGGCAACCTGGAGGTGCTGATCGCGGCGGCAGGCTGGTCCGTCGCCCGCGCGGTCATGCAGCATTATGCACCGTGTCGTACATTAGTCCTGACCGGTCCCGGCCATAACGGCGCGGACGGCATCGCCGCCGCCGGCCACCTTCGCAACAGCGGGTGGCATGTCAAAACCCTCCCCTACCAACAGGCCACCGCGCAGGACACCGCCCGCGCCGAGTTGGTGATCGACGCCGTCTTCGGCGCGGGCCTCTCGCGCGACTTGCCCTCCTCCCTCGCCGAGACCCTGCGCGCCGCCCGCCGCCTTGTCGCCGTCGATGTCCCCTCCGGCCTGGACGGCGCCACGGGCCAGATCCGAGGTTTCGCCCCCCCGGCCGAGCTGACCGTCACCTTCTTCCGCGCCAAGCCGGGCCATTACCTCTACCCAGGCCGCGCCCTCTGCGGCGAGCTCCTCCTGCGCGACATCGGCCTCCCCGCCACGGTCCTGGAGCACATCGCTCCGCAAACCTGCCGCAACACTCCGTCATTATGGGCCCTGCCTGTACGCGCCGCGACCGCGCACAAATACACCAACGGCAACGTGACCGTCCTCTGCGGCCCCCTCCCTGGCGCCGCCCGCCTCGCCTGCGCCGCCGCCCGCCGCGCGGGCGCGGGCATGGTTACGCTGGCCGCCGACACCCCGATGCTCCTGCCCGAATCCGGTCTGATCCTGCGCACCGACCCCCTGCCCGCCCTGCTGCAAGATCCCCGCCGCGCGGTGTGGATCTGCGGCCCCGGCCTAGGCCCCGACGCCGGCGAGAAGCTGGCCCTCCTGATCGCCGCCCAACGCACCGTCGTCGCCGACGCCGACGCCCTGACCGCCTGCGCCGGCGCACCCGAAAAACTACGTGGCACAACGCTCATCACCCCCCACGCTGGCGAATTCGCCCGCCTCTTCGGCACAACAGGCTCCGACAAACTCGCCGCCGCCCGCGCCGCCGCCGAGCTGACCGGCGCGGTCACGATCCTCAAAGGCCCGGACACGATCATCGCCGCCCCGGACGGCCGCGCCGCAATCAATTCGAACGCCCCGCCCTGGCTTGCCACCGGCGGCACGGGCGATGTCCTATCGGGCATCGCCGCCGCCCTCCTGGCCCAATCCATGCCCCCCTTCGAGGCCGCCTGCGCCGCCGTCTGGCTCCACGGCGCCGCCGCCCAGAAATCCGGCCCCGGCCTGCTCGCCGAGGACCTGCCCGAGCATCTTCCCCCCCTCATGGCCGCGATTTAATCCGCGCCGGACAATTATTGCGATTCCATGGCGTAAAACCATGTAAAACCATGTAAAATCATAAGGATCTTCTCTGCGCGCGCAATCATTTCTTACAATCTAGCCTTGTTCCACCCTATTTTCGCCGCTATCCATGGCCATCTATGAGGTCATGGATAGGAGTTTTCCCGTGCCTCGTTTTAGAACCCTGCTCCTTGCTTCCGCCCTGGCCTTCGCGCCGCTTCTCCTGGCTGCGGCCCAGGCGCAGCATCGCCACCCCGCCCCACCGCCGCCGGCCTATCCCCACCACTGGCACCGGGGCGACCGTTATTTCGGCCATCGCCATGTCGAGCATCACTGGCGCTATTATCGCCTGCCGCCCCCGCCTCATGGCACCGTCTGGGTGCGGCAGGGCGGCGGCTTCCTGCTTCTGGACGGCCGGGGTATTATCCTACGCGTCTGGGGTCCGTAAGACGCGCAATCAATCCATAAACCATCAAGGATAAGTCACATGAACCCCATCTATCGCAACGCCGCCAGCGCCGGTCTCGCCCTGACGCTGGCGGCCGCCCCGCTCGCGATGGCCCAGCAGCCGTGGCAGCCCCCCCAGACCGATCAACACCCGACGAACCCCAGCCACATGGCGCCGGACCACGCAGCCACGATGAGCATAAACCACCCGCCGGAGCATGCTCAGGGCCATGAGCAGCACCACTGGCAGCGCGGCGGCTACTATTCGGGCAGGCGCCACGTTGTGCGCAACTGGGGCTACCACCACCTCTCGCAGCCACCTCATGGCTATGAATGGGTCCAGGACGGCAGCCAGTTTGTCCTGATCACCATCGCCAGCGGCGTCATCGCCCAGGTCCTTGTGAACGCAATGTCCCCGCACTAACCCCCTCCAGGCGGCGCACCGGCGCTACCGCGCGCCGCCTGGAACTAGCTC
>DAOMCN010000091.1:0-7631 GCA_035427885.1 Acidocella sp.
CGCATAAAATGACGCATGGAAAAAGCCAGAAAGGGTAATGCGGCAACTGTCAATCACGCAAAACGATAGGCACGCCCGCCACGACCCCTTATATGACAATCATGAAAATATTCCTCCTCGCCCTCCTCGCTGCGGATATGCTCGCCGTCGTCGTTGTCATGCTCGTCGGCGCCCTCGGCATGGCCAACCCAAACCGCAGCCCCCAAACCTCCAACAAGCTCATGCGCTGGCGCGTGACCCTGCAGGCCATCGCCATCGCCCTCGTCGTTATCATCGTCGCGACGACCTGGTAATCCAGGCCCCCCCCAGCCCTGAGCGCGATCGTTTGAAGTTCACCAGGTTGAGCGAGCTGAAAACCTGAAGCGCCTGCGCGGCCCGATCAGTTGAACGCGTAGGCGTCCATGCGCAGGAAACCGTTCTCGACGGAGCTGTGCAGATGGGTCGTGGCCGGATTGGGACCTGCGGCGGCGATGGCCGCGTGTAGCGGGAGGATGTGCTCTTCGGTGGGGTGTTGGTCGGCGGCGTAGGGGGCGAGGGTCCGATAATTGGCGAGCGCGCCCAGGTTGGCCGCGAGGATTTCGCGGTTCATCCAGGCTGAGAATTCAACAACATCCTGGGTTTCCGGGGCGTCGAGCGGAGGCATCCCGCGGCGGAAACGGCGCAGATCATGGGTAAAGCTGCCGCTGCCCAGAATGAGAACGTCCTGGGCGCGCAGTGGCGCGAGCGCGGCGCCCAGCGCCAGGTGGTACGCGGCCCCGAGCTGGGTTTGGACGGAGAGTTGCAGGACCGGGATATCGGCCTGCGGGTAGGCGAGGACGAGGGGTGTCCAGGCGCCATGGTCGAGGCCGCGCGTGGTGTTGATCTTGGCTGGTAAGCCAGCGCCGACGAGCAGGTCGCGGGCTTGGGCTGCGAGTTCGGGCGCGGGCGGCGGGGTGTAGCGTATCGCGTAGAGGGCGGCGGGGAAGCCATAAAAATCATGGATGGTCGTGTTCTGGGCGGGCGCGCTGAGTTGCGGCGTATCGGTTTCCCAGTGCGCGGAGATGGCGAGGATGGCTTTGGGCCGGGGGAAGAGGCTGCCCAGGGTTTCCAGGAAGTGCCGTGCGGGCGTGTTTTCGAGGACGGTCATGGGCGAGCCGTGGCTGAGGAAGAGGGTCGGAAGCATGGCGCTTTACCTATGATTTACGGGATGGGTTACACGGCGAAAAACTATTCTGCGGCGCGCTGTGCGAGGCGGAACGGGTCGGCGGGATAGGTGCCGAGAATTTTGATTTCGGTGGAGAAGAATTCCAGCTCCTCGAAGGCGAGGCGCAGCCCGGTCTGCGCCGGGTGGCCATCAACCTCGGCCAGGAACTGCGTCGCGGTGAAGCTGCCGTTGACCATGTAGCTTTCCAGCTTGGTCATGTTGACGCCGTTGGTGGCGAAGCCGCCAAGCGCTTTGTAGAGCGCCGCGGGGACGTTGCGGACGCGGAAAAGAAAGCTTGTCATCAGGTGCGGCGTGTCGGGGGGCAGCTTGCTCGGGGTTTTGGCCATGACGTAGAAGCGCGTGGTGTTATGCGTCGCGTCCTCAACATTGCGGCGCAGGATGTTCAGCCCATGCAGCTCGGCGGCGAGCGAGGAGGCGATGGCGGCGTCCTCGACACCGCCTTTCGCGGCGACGATCTCGGCGGAGCCCGCGGTGTCGTATTCGACGACGGCGGCGGCGTTCAACTCGCGCAGCAGGTTGCGCACCTGGCCCAGCGCCACCGGGTGGGAGTGGATGCGCTTGATGCTGCCCAGCGTCGCGCCGTGCGGGGCGAGCAGGCAGTGTTCGATGCGCAGGAATTTCTCGGCGATGATGGACAGCCCGCTGTTGGGCAGCAGCGCGTGCATGTCCGGCACGCGCCCGGCGAGCGAGTTTTCCGGCGGCAACATGGCAAGCTGGGCGCGCCCTTCATGCACGGCCTCGATCGCCACCTCGAAGGTCTCGCACGGCAAGGTGGTCATGTTGGGGAAGGCGATGCGACAGGCGAGATCCGAATAGGCGCCGGGCTGGCCCTGGAAGGAGATGGCGGTCATTTATTTGGCTCCAAGCATTTTGCGGGCGTGTTCAAGGTCAGCGGGGGTATCGACGCCAAAGGGTGCGCCGGGGACGCGCGCCGCGGCGATGGTCATGCCGATTTCCAGGGCGCGGAGTTGTTCAAGCTTTTCGCGCAGCTCAAGCGCCGAGGGCGGGGCGGCAACAAAGCGCGCCAGCGCCGCGCGGCGGTAGGCGTAAATGCCGATATGGTGCCACAGCGGCCCCTCCCCGCCGGGCACGGGGTTGCGCGAAAAATACAGCGCGCGCGCCGTTTGCTGCCCGTCCTCAAACGCGCAGACGCATTTGACAATGGAAGGGGCAAGCGCCTCCTCCGCGGAGGTGATGGGCGCAACCAGCGTGGCGATATCGTAGCCAGGCTCGGCCAGCGGCGCGAGGACGGCGCTGAGGTACGCGGGGTCGATGCTCGGCAGGTCGCCTTGCAGGTTGATGACAATATCGTGTTGTTGTTTCGGGTCGATCTCGTTCAGCGCGGCGAAGATTCGGTCCGAGCCGGAGGGCAGCGCGGGGTCGGTGAGGACGGCGCGCCCGCCCGCGGCACGCACCGCGTCGGCGATTTTCCCCTCGCCGCAGGCCACGGCGACCGGGCCAAGCCCCGCCTCCTGGGCGCGGCGCAGGACATGCACGATCATCGGCAAACCGGCGATATCGGCCAGGACTTTGTTCGGCAGACGGGTGGAGCCCAGACGGGCGGGGATGAGGATGATCGGGGTCATGGGAGAAGTCTCTTACATGCTGCTTGTCGCGTCTGCCTAAATCGCTATAGGGTCGAAGGCAATTGCAAGACCATGGGGAAGGATCTGGGATGAGCAGTAAGAAGGATAGTCTGCTGGGCAACAAGATTGCAGCAGGGGTGTTAACTGCTGGATTGATCTTCTGGGGGGCGAACCGGATTGCGATGGTGCTGGTGCCTCAGGAAGCGCCAAAAGCCCCGGCGATCGCGCTGACCGGCCTGGCACCTGCGGCCCCTGTCGCGGCGCCCGCGGCGGTGGCGCTGGCGTCGATCGTACCGCTTATGGGCGGCGCCGACGTCGCCAAGGGCATGGCCTTCGTGCAGCAGCAATGCGCCGCCTGCCATACCCTCACCCCGGGCGGCGCCAACGGGGTCGGACCAAATCTTTACGGCGTGCTCGGCGGGCCGATGTTCGCCGCCGCCGGATTCAGCTATTCCGCCGCCGCCAAGGGCGTGGCCAAGGGTAACTGGAACTACGACAACATCAACGCCTGGCTGGCCTCTCCGGCCAGCTTCGCCTCCGGCACGGCGATGGGCTATCCGGGAATCAAGAATACGCAGACTCGGGCCGATGTTGTGGCCTATCTGCGCACGCTCTCCGCCACGCCGCTGGCTCTGCCGAGCGCAGCAGAGGTCAAGGCCGCCAGCGCCGCGCCAGCCCCCGCCGCGGCAACCACCGCCGCCGCCACGCCGCCCGCTTCGCCCAGCATCGATACGCTGTTCGCCAGCGCGGACCTCGCCAAGGGCCAGGCGCTGGTGGCGCAGCAATGCGCGTTCTGCCACACCATGGCCAAAGGCGGGGCCAACGGCGTTGGGCCTAATCTGTATGGCATCGTCGGCGCAAAAGCCTTCTCGGTGGCCGGGTTCCACTATTCGAGCGCGGTCCAGGGTAAGGCCGGGACAGCGTGGACGGCGGATGCCCTGAGCGACTGGCTGAAGAGCCCCGCGGCCTTCGCGCCCGGGACGGCGATGGGCTATCCCGGCATCAAGAACGACCAGACCCGCGCGGATGTGATTGCGTATCTCGACAAGAACTCCGATACGCCGGTCAAACTGCCGGGGACTTAAAGCATGTCGTTGATCGAGCTGGCGGAAGCGGCGCTGGATGCCGCCGGCGCCGTGATCCGTCCGTATTTTCGTAACGGTATCTCGGCGGAGCAGAAATCAGACGAAAGCCCGGTGACGCTGGCCGATCAACAAGCCGAACAGAAGCTGCGCGCCATCCTGATTGAGAAATTCCCGGATTTCGGCATCATCGGCGAGGAATTCCCGGCGCATAACGCGGGGGCGAAGCATGTCTGGGTGATCGACCCGATCGACGGCACGCGTGCCTTCATCACCGGGCGCACTAGCTTCTGTACCCTGCTCGGGCTGCTTGAGGACGGCGCACCGGTGCTGGGCTTTATCGATCAGCCGATCACCGGTGAGCGCTGGCGCGGCGGGCGGGATTTTGCTCCCGCCTTCCGGGGCGCGTTCGGCGGGCGGATTGGACCGCGTCAGGTAACGGAGCTGGCGCAGGCGGAACTCTCCTCAACCGCGCCGGAAATGTTCGACGCCCCGGCAGCGGCAAGATTTGCCCGGCTACAGGCTGCGAGCAAACGCATATACTGGGGCGGGGACGCCTACGCCTACGGGCTGCTGGCGCTGGGCCAGGTGGATGTCATCGCCGAGAGTGGGCTGAAGCCCTGGGACTGGGCGGCGTTGGCCCCGGTGGTGGAAGCCGCGGGCGGCGTGGTCACGGATTGGGCCGGCGAAAAACTGCGCCTGGGCTGCGACGGCTCGGTGCTCGCGGCGGCGAACGCCCAGCTCCACGCGCAGGCACTGGCGGCGCTGCGCTAACCCCCCTTGGCGCGCGCCGGAGGGGACGATACATTACCCGTTGCGACAAAACGAGGATTGCATGACCGAAAATATTGCTGAAGAAACCCGTAATTTTGGCACCGAAGTCGGACGCCTGCTGGATCTGGTGGTCCACTCGCTCTACTCCGACCGCGAGATCTTCCTGCGCGAGCTGGTCGCCAACGCCGCCGACGCGACCGACAGGCGCCGCTTTCTCGCCCTCTCGGACGGCGCGCTGGCCCTGCCCGAAAACCCGGCGGTGCGGATCTCCCTCGACAAGCTGGCGCAGACGATCACCATCGCCGATCACGGCACGGGCATGAGCAAGGACGAGCTGGCGGACCATCTCGGCACCATCGCCCGCTCGGGCACCTCGGCCTTCGCGGCCAATCTGGCGGAACAAAAGCCAGAGGACCGGCCCAGCCTGATCGGACAATTCGGCGTTGGCTTCTACTCCGCCTTCATGGTCGCCGATCAGGTCGAGGTTATCTCGCGCAAGGTCGGCGCGGACCACGCCTGGGAATGGGCCTCCGCGGGCAAGGGCATTTACACCCTCAAATCCGCCACCCGCGAGCAAGCCGGTACCACCATCATCTTGCACCTCAAGCCCGACGCCGAGGAATACCTCGAACCGCTACGCATCAAGACCGTGATCCGCAAATGGGCGGACCATATTCCCCTGCCCGTCGAACTCGAAGAGGACGGCAAATTCGCCCCCGTCACCGAAGGCGGCGCGCTCTGGCGGCGCTCCAAAAACGAGATCACAACCGAGGACTACGCCACCTTCTACCGCCACCTCGGGCATATGTTCGACGAACCCTGGGCGACCATCCACTGGCGCGCCGAAGGCACGCTGGAATTCACCGCCCTGCTGTTCATCCCCTCCTCCAAACCGTTCATGCCAGTCGAGGACACCAAGGAATCGCGCGTGCGCCTGCACGTCAAACGCATGTTCATCACTGACGAAGCCAGGCTGCTACCCAACTGGCTCTCCTTTATCGTCGGCGTCGTCGATACCGAGGACCTGCCCCTCAACGTCAGCCGCGAAATCCTGCAAACCACCCCGGTGCTGGATAAAATTCGCAAAACGCTGGTCAACCGCGTGCTCACCGAGCTGAAAAACAAAGCCAAAGACGCGGAAAGCTTCAAAACCTTCCAGGAAAACTTTGGTACGACGCTCAAAGAAGCGCTCTACGAGGACACCGGCCACGCCGCCGATGTCGCAGGCCTGCTGCGCTTCGCCTCCACCACCCAGGAGGCAACGACGCTGGACGACTACATCACCCGCATGCCCGAAGGACAAAACGAAATCTACTACCTCGCAGGCGAAGGCGAACATCTGAAAACCTCCGCCCAGCTCGAAGGCTTCGCCGAAAAAGGCTTCGAAGTCCTGCTCCTCGCCGACCCGATCGACGCCTTCTGGCCCGCGCGCATGGAGAGCTACAAGGAAAAGAAATTCAAGAGCGTGTCCCAGGCAGGCACACTCTTCGAACCCAGCGAAACAACTCCGGAAATCACCACACTTTGCGAAAACCTCGCCAAAGCACTCGGCGATAAAGTCTCCGGCGTCAGCGCCTCAGCACGGCTCAAAGACAGCCCCGCCATGCTCGTCGCCGCCGCCGCCGGACCAGACCTCGCCATGCAACGCCTCATGCGCCGCGCTGGCCGCCCCATCTTCGCCCCCCCCCCAGCACTCGAAATCAACCCCGAGCACCCGTTCGTCAAAGCGCTGGCAACCCAGCCAAACCTTGACGAAAAAGCCAACCTCCTCCTCGACCTCGCCAAACTCCAGGAAGGCGACCTCCCCGGAGACCCCGCCGCCTTCGTGCGCCATATCGCCAACGCACTATCGGGGGATTGAACCGGGTTGGGGGGCATAAATAAGGCCAGGGGCTCTGCCCCTGGCCCCCACTAAGGGCGATGCCCTTAGAACCCCATAGCTCAGCGTCCTGGGTGGGGGGGGTAATTTGCCCGCTTTAGACGCGGGCTTAAGGTCTTGATCATCGCGGGAAAATTATCCCTACCACCCAGGACGCTAATTAACGGATTCCAAAAGTAAACGACTTTGGCGGGGCTCCTGGGGGCAGCGCCCCCTGGCCTTACCTACCCTCTAATCTCGTTTAATTCCCGAGATTGAGTTGGTGGTGTGAGGTTGCGGCGCCGGTGACGGCACCGGCCGCGCCGCCGATGAGAGCACCGGTTCCGGCGCCCATGCCGGTTACTGCGCCGATAATAGCGCCGCCACCTGCGCCGATCATACCGCCGGTGAGGGCGCGGTGACCGGGCGAGTAGCCGCAGCCTGAGAGGGTGATAAGCGAGGCGGCGAGCAGGGTGCTGGCAGCGAATTTACGTAACATCTGGTACTCCATAGTTCGTCGTGAACTTCATGTTTCCGTTTTCGGGGGGAATTCAAGGTGTGGCGCCGTCATGGTTCAGACCATGACGGCGTATTCATGTATGGTTTAACGACCGACGAGTGGGCGGCCGAGGTTAATTTGGGCGGAGTTTGTGGCGGCGCCTGCGACCGCGCCAACCGCGCCGCCGATGGCCGCACCGGCGCCTGGGCCGATCCCGGTCACTGCGCCGATGATGGCGCCGGTTCCCGCGCCGATTGCGCCGCCTGAGAGGGCGCGCGAGCCTGGCGAGTAACCGCAGCCGCTCAGGGCGACGCAAGATGCAAGCAGGAGGGCCGGGACGCTAAACTTTGCGATCATCTGTATAATACCTTGTAATGTGGACGGCGTGTTTATCCATGGTTAGGATTCCAGGACAAGTGAAACTGCCCTAATGTAATTTTTGGTAAGCAATGCCATCCACGGGCAGTATACGGCGAGATTTCCAGCTTCGCCGCTTGTTTGTAAACCGTTGAGGGCCTTGCCGCATTGCACCCCTGGCTGTAATCCCTGCGGTGAATGTTGCATGTTATGCGCCGCTTGTGTTGCTTTTAAGGCAGACCGGGCGGTTTGAGAAAGGGTTTTGATGTTC
>DAOMCN010000092.1:0-7599 GCA_035427885.1 Acidocella sp.
GGTCCTAATATCGCATGTCAAAACGGGCGACTGGTCCTGTATTCTGCCGGAAAACTGGTCGATATTTTTGGTCTGGGTCCTGGTTTCCGCGCAATCCCGATCGTTGAACCCAAGCAGGTGCATAAGGTTGGTCTGGTCGTTGCTGAGCGCACGCCCATGTCGCCCTTGGTCCATGCGATGTTTTCAATGGCGGCCGAGCGCAAACTTGTTCTATAGTTTCGCGCTATCGCGACACTGTATTTCGGTATTGTTTTTTGGGTGAATCTCCTCCAAGAAATTTAAAATAGATAACAAGAGAGTCCACTGCTCCATGACTGAAAATTGGGACGTGTGCCAAGCGACCACTATTATAGAACAGCATCAGACGCTTGAGGGCCCGATGCTGCCAATCCTCCATGCGCTGCAAAAGCAATTTGGTTTTATTAGCGAGGACGCGATACGCTTGGTCGCGCAAAAGCTAAACCTGACTCGCGCCGAGGTTTATGGCGTGGTATCCTTTTACCATGATTTCCGGCGCGAACCTGCCGGACGCCATGTGCTGAAGCTCTGCCGCGCGGAAGCCTGCCAGTCGATGGGTTCGGAGAACAATGCCGCGCATCTTTTAAATCGCCTGGGTCTGGACTGGGGTGAGACGACGGCGGACGGTCGCTTAACGGTAGAAGCGGTATATTGCCTCGGCCTGTGCGCCTGCGCTCCGAGCGCGATGCTTGATGACACAATTCACGGCCGTCTCGACGCTCCGGCGCTCGAAGCTCTGGCGATGGAGGGTACATGATCCGTCTCTATATCCCGTGTGACGCTGCGGCCCTCGCCGTAGGGGCTGACAAAGTCGCGGCGGCGATCGCTGCGCAGGCGCAGGCCCAAGGGCGCGAGGTAACAATCATCCGCACCGGTTCGCGCGGCATGTTCTGGCTGGAGCCGCTGGTCGAGGTGGAAACTCCGCAAGGGCGCGTTGGCTACGGGCCGGTCGCCGTGGGAGATGTACCCGGGCTCTTCCAGTCAGGCTTTCTCGAAGCGGGCGCTCATAGAAAGTCCTTAGGTCTGGTCGAGGAAATTCCTTTTCTTGCGCGCCAGAACCGCCTAACTTTCGCGCGCTGCGGCGTAATCGCGCCGCTGGACTTGGCTGCTTACCGCGCCCTCGGTGGCTATGCCGGGCTGGAGCGTGCGCGCGCCCTTGGTGCGGCGGGAACTGTGGCCGAGGTAAAAGCCTCCGGCCTGCGTGGGCGCGGCGGCGCTGGATTTCCCACCGGGATCAAATGGGAGACGGTGCGTACCGCGGCAGGCGCGCAGAAATACATCGTCTGCAACGCCGATGAGGGCGATTCGGGCACGTTTGCCGACCGCATGCTAATGGAAGGCGACCCGTTCACGCTGATCGAGGGCATGACCATCGCAGCTCTGGCTGTCGGCGCGACGCAAGGCTATGTCTACGTCCGCTCCGAATACCCGCACGCCATCGACACCATGAACGCGGCGATCGCGCTGGCGCGTCAGGAGGGTCTGCTCGGCCCGGCGCAGAATTTCGAGCTGGAAGTGCGCGTAGGCGCTGGCGCTTACGTCTGTGGCGAGGAAACCGCGCTGCTTGAGAGTCTGGAGGGCAAGCGCGGCCAGGTCCGCGCCAAGCCGCCAATTCCAGCGTTGGTTGGCCTGTTTGGAAAGCCAACCGTCGTCAACAACCTGGTCTCCTTTGCGACAATCCCCTTCATTCTGGCCAATGGCGCCGCCGCCTATGCGGACTTCGGCATGGGCCGTTCGCGCGGAACCATGCCGGTCCAGCTTGCCGGGAATATCCGCCATGGTGGCCTGTTCGAGATCGCCTTCGGGATCACGCTTGGCGAATTGGTTCATGAGATCGGCGGTGGCTCCGCCTCTGGCCGGCCCGTGCGCGCGGTGCAGGCAGGCGGTCCGCTCGGCGCATATTTTCCGCTCGAGCTGTTCGACACCGCCTACGACTACGAAGCCTTCGCCGCGCGCGACGGGTTGATCGGCCATGGCGGCATCGTGGTCTTCGACGATACTGTGGACATGGCAAAAATGGCGCGCTTCGCGATGGCGTTCTGCGCGCATGAATCCTGCGGCAAATGCACACCCTGCCGGATCGGTTCGACCCGCGGCGCAGAGGTGATCGACAAGATCGTCGCCGGGACGCAGGTCGAAGAAAACGTCTCCTTAATCCACGACCTTTGCGACGTGTTGAAATCCGGTTCGCTCTGCGCCCTGGGCGGTTTCACGACCTATCCGGTGCTCAGCGCCCTCAAACATTTCCCCGAAGATTTTGCACCAGCGGATCTGCCCGCCGCAGCGCAGTAGGAGTACCCTCATGGGTCTGATTCAAGAAACCGACTACGGCACCAAACCCAGCAACGCTACCCGCACCGTGCGCCTGGAAATAGACGGCCAGAGCATTGCGGTCCCCGAGGGGACCTCTGTCATGCGCGCGGCGATGGAGCTTGGCACCCAGATCCCCAAGCTCTGCGCGACCGACTCCCTGGATAGTTTTGGTTCTTGCCGCTTGTGCCTCGTAGAAATTGAAGGCCGCGCCGGCACCCCCGCCTCCTGCACGACTCCCGTGTCCGAAGGCATGGTGGTACACACCCAAAACGCGAAGCTGGCGAAGCTGCGTCGCGGCGTGATGGAGCTCTACATCTCGGACCATCCTCTGGATTGTCTGACCTGCGCGACCAACGGAGATTGCGAGTTGCAGGACATGGCAGGCGCGGTCGGCCTGCGCGAGGTGCGCTATGGCTACGACGGCGCGAATCACTTCGATTCCGTCAAGGACAATTCGAATCCTTATTTCCAGTTCGACCCCGCGAAATGCATCGTCTGCTCGCGCTGCGTCCGTGCCTGTGACGAAGTTCAGGGCACCTTCGCGCTGACCATTGCAGGTTCGGGTTTCGGCTCGAAAGTCTCGCCCGGCATGGCCGAGGATTTCTTCTCCTCCGAATGCGTCTCCTGCGGCGCCTGCGTGCAGGCCTGCCCAACCGCGACGTTGGTGGAAAAATCAGTCATCGAAATCGGCCAGCCCGAACATTCGGTGGTCACGACCTGCGCGTATTGCGGCGTCGGCTGCGCCTTCAAGGCGGAGATGCGCGGCGAGGAAGTGGTGCGCATGGTGCCCTACAAGGACGGCAAGGCAAACCACGGCCACTCCTGCGTCAAGGGTCGCTTCGCCTGGGGTTATACAACGCATAAGGACCGCATCACGCAACCGATGATCCGCGCCAGGATCACTGATCCGTGGCGCGAGGTGAGCTGGGAAGAGGCGATCGCTCACACCGCCGCCGAGTTTAAACGCATCCAGGCTAAATATGGAATAGATTCAATCGGCGGCATCACCTCCTCGCGCTGCACCAACGAGGAAACCTTCCTCGTGCAGAAACTGGTGCGCGCCGGATTTGGCAATAACAACGTCGATACCTGCGCCCGCGTCTGCCATTCGCCGACCGGCTACGGCCTGAAGAACACCTTCGGCACCTCCGCTGGAACCCAGGATTTCGACAGCGTGGATCAGTCCGATGTGATCCTGGTCATCGGCGCGAACCCGACCGACGGGCATCCGGTTTTTGGCTCGCGCATGAAAAAGCGCCTGCGCGAAGGCGCGAAGCTGATCGTCATCGACCCGCGCCGGATCGACCTCGTGCGCACGCCGCATGTCGAGGCGCAGGTCCACCTGCCGTTGCGTCCGGGCACGAACGTCGCGGTCATCAACGCCTTGGCGCATGTGATCGTGACCGAGGGACTGGTGAATGAAGCCTTCGTGCGCGAGCGCTGCGATATGTCGGAGTTCGCAGAATGGGCTGCTTTTATTGCGGAGCAGCGTAATAGCCCGGAGGAGATCGAATCCCTGTGCGGCGTCCCCGCCGAGGATATCCGTAAAGCGGCGCGACTCTACGCAACCGGCGGCAACGGCGCGATCTATTATGGCCTAGGCGTCACCGAACATAGCCAAGGTTCGACCACCGTAATCGCGATCGCCAATCTCGCAATGGTAACGGGCAATATCGGCCGCCCAGGCGTCGGCGTGAACCCGTTACGCGGCCAGAACAACGTTCAGGGCAGCTGCGATATGGGCAGCTTCCCGCACGAGTTTCCGGGATACCGCCACGTGGCTGACGACGCGACCCGCCAGATGTTCGAGACAATCTGGAACGTCCCGTTGAGCAGCGACCCTGGACTGCGCATCCCAAACATGCTTGACGCCGCGATGTCGGGCACCTTCAAGGGCCTCTACATCCAGGGTGAGGATATCGCCCAATCCGACCCGGACACGAAGCACATCACGGCCGGTTTGTCGGCGATGGAATGCGTCGTCGTGCAGGATTTGTTCCTGAACGAGACAGCAAGCTTCGCGCATGTCTTCCTTCCCGGCTCAACCTTCCTGGAAAAAGACGGCACCTTCACCAACGCCGAGCGGCGCATCCAGCGCGTGCGCAAGGTAATGTCGCCGCGCAACGGCTACGCCGATTGGGAGGTCACTCAGCTACTCGCGAAGGCGATGGGCATGCCGATGCATTACGAGAATCCCTCGGAAATCATGGACGAGATCGCCCGTCTAACCCCGAGCTTCACCGGCGTCTCCTACGCTGAGTTGGAGCGTATGGGCTCTCTCCAATGGCCCTGCAACGCGCTTGCGCCAGAGGGAACGCCAGTGATGCACGTCGATCATTTTGCGCGCGGCAAGGGCAAATTCATCATCACCGATTATGTGGCGACGGAAGAGCGTACCGGCCCACGCTTCCCACTGCTGCTGACCACGGGGCGCATTCTCTCGCAATACAACGTCGGCGCGCAAACTCGACGCACGGAGAATATCGCCTGGCACGATGAGGATCTTCTGGAAATCCACCCGCACGACGCCGAGGATCGCGGCGTCAAGGACGGCGACTGGGTCCGCCTCGCCAGCCGCTCCGGAGAGACGACCCTGCGCGCGAAAGTGACAGACCGTGTGGCCCTTGGCGTGGTCTATACGACCTTCCACCACCCGGAAACCCAGGCCAACGTCATCACCACGGATTTCTCCGATTGGGCAACGAACTGCCCGGAATACAAGGTGACGGCCGTACAGATCTCCCTCTCGAACGGCCCCAGCGAATGGCAGGTGAAATACCAGGACCACAACGCCAAGGCGCGGCAAATCGCGCCGAAAGCGGCGGCGGAATGACAGACCGCCCGCCAGCCACACAGCGCGTTGCGGTGAATGCATGGCGCAGCGCCAAGCAGAGCAGCACAGCGCGTGTGGTGCCTGAGGAAACCCCGGTCGCCATGTCGTACGACTGGATGGGTTTTGCCGTGATGATGGCAACACCGGCAGATCTGGAAGATTTCGCTATAGGGTTTTCGCTGTCGGAAGGGGTGATTTCCAGCGCGGATGAGATCGCGGCCCTTGAGGTTGTCGCGCTGGACCAGGGCATGGAATGCCGGATGACGCTGAAATCCGGCTTGCCGGCATCGTTGCTCAACCGCCGCCGGCAATTTGCGGGGCCGGTTGGCTGCGGTCTGTGCGGCATTGAGCAGGTGCAGCAAGCGTTGCGCCCTTTGCCGGAGGTATCATCATCGCTGCGAATTCCGGCAACACAGATCACCACCATGCTCTCGCGCATGGCAGTACAACAAAAGCTGAACCAGGTAACCAGGGCGGTACACGCGGCCGCGTTTTTCCGCCCCGGCTCCGATGATGTGTTGCTGCGCGAGGATGTGGGGCGCCACAATGCGCTGGATAAGCTGGTCGGCGCGTTAGCGCGGCGGGGAGACGCGCCGAGCGCGGGCGTCGTGCTGCTGACAAGCCGCGTCTCCATCGAGCTGATCCAGAAGACCGCCCTAATGGGCGCGCCGATTTTGGCGGCGATTTCGGTGCCAACGGCCCTTGCCATACGCGAGGCGCAAGCGGCAGGGATTACGCTAATCGCCGTGGCGCGCGAGGATGGATTCGAAGTATTCACCCATCCAGAACGGATTATTTACGAGGCTCAAAGTCATGTCGCATAACAAACTTGTCAATATGGCGAACCAGATTGCGAGTTTTTTCAAACGTCGCCCCGAGGACGAGGCGGTTGCACAAATTGCCGATCATCTGAAGAGTTTTTGGGAAAAACGGATGCTGGCCGAAATTTTGGCGCATCTCGATGCAGGCGGAGAAGGCCTGGACGAGCGCGTCAAGAAGGCGCTGGTCTCTCTGCGCCATCCTGCGTGAGTAGCTGAGCGCGTTGCCTCTCGGCTTTTTTGGCACTCCTATTCCGCCGCCGCGCGCATTGCAGCCCCGGCGCTGAGCGGTGCGAGCGGTGCCGCTGCGAGCAACATCGCCCCCAGCATATAAAATGCCGCCGCCGGATGCGGTGAGGTAACGGCCGCCGCGCCAAAGATCAGCGTTGGGATCATCAGCGGCAGCGTGATGAGCGGCATCAGCACGGCTGCCCGCCGCGCCCCCAGCGTCAGCGCCGCCGCGAGCGTGCCCAGCAACGAGAGGATCAGCGTCCCCGGCAACAGCGCGGCGAGCAGCAGCGGCAGGCGCTCGGAGGGCATCCGCAGCATCACGGCGAGCGGCCCGGCGATGAGCAGCAACGGCAACCCGGTGGTAAGCCAATGCACCACGGTCTTAGCGATTGCCACGCCATAAGCGGGCAGGCCGGAGAGCAGCAGCAGGTCGAGCGTCCCGTCCTCAAAATCCGCGCCAAGCAGCCGGTCCAGCGGTAGCAGCGCGGCGAGCAGCGCGCAAACCCAGACCACGCCCGGCGCAATCCCCGCTAGCGTGGCCGCCCCCGGTCCGAGCGCAAAGGGAAACAGCGTCCCGGCGATGATAAAGAACAGCAACGCCGCCATCGTATCCGCGCCATGGCGCAGCGAGAGCCTCAGCTCCCGGAAAATCAGTTGCCCCAGGTTCATAGTGCCAACACATCCACTTCGTACAAGGCCAGCGGCGTATGGGTGCTGGCGATAATCATCCCCCCCGCGGCCCGATGCGCCTCGCACAGCGCGACAAACCGCGCCTCCGATTCGGTATCGAGTCCCGTGGTCGGCTCGTCCAGCAGCCAGAGCGCCGCCTTGGATGCCATGACCCGCGCCAGCGCCAGCCTGCGCTTCTGCCCGGCGGAGAGCAGCCGCACCGGGAGATCGGCGAATCTCCCGAGCCCAAGCGGCTCCAGAAACGCGACGGGCACATGCTCAGCGGCGGTAAGCGCCGGTTTTACCGCGTCCAGATGCCCGAGCCAGGCAAGGCGGCTGACGTACCAGCTCAGGTCGCCCAGGACATTCTCCCCATCCCAGCGTAGTTCGCCGGCGGCGAGCGGGGTCAGCCCGGCGAGTGCGCGCAGCAGCGAGGATTTCCCCGCCCCATTGGCGCCGCGCAACAGCAGCGCCCCCCCGGAGGCCAGGGAAAAGCTGACATTCGAGAAGACAAGCCGTTCCCCTCTGAAGACCGAGAGATTGGAGGCGGTGAACAGGGCAAATATCCTTATGGCGAGAATGGACGTGGCCCCTAGGCTATGGTTTAAGCCCCTCGAAATCACAAGCCGTAAATCTGAAAGGGTCATCAACATGACAGCCATCGGCCACGACAGCCTGAAAACCCTAAAAACCCTGTCTGTAGAAGGCAAGGACTAC
>DAOMCN010000093.1:0-3334 GCA_035427885.1 Acidocella sp.
CGCATTGGTCGCGGCCACCAGCGCGCCAAACCCCATCGTGCACCAGATCAGCGCAATGCTGGTATTCATCCAGGGCCGCAAAAACCCCGCCCCCGCGATCCGCTCCGGCTCAGGCTGGCGCAGACTCAACCCGGTCCAAATCAGCGCCGCCAGAACCATCATCGCCGAGAGCAGATGCGGCGCCAGCCAGCCCGGCGGGACCGTGGTCACGCCGGGATACATCCCCGTCTGCACCATATACCAGCCATAAGTCGCCTGCCCGACACCCGCGGCGAAAATCCCGCCCAGCCAAAGCTTCAACGGACGCGAGAGCTGCCCCGCCCGCCAGAACCACACGAACGGCACCAAAAACACCAGCGCGATCAACCGCCCCCAGCAGCGGTCGAGAAACATCGGCCAGAACAGCGCCTTATACGCGGCCAGCGTCAGCGGATGCGCCATATCCTGCGCCGTATGCTGATACAGGGAAAAAAGCTGGTTCCAGTCGGCAGCATTCAGCGGCGGGATAAAGCCGGTGAACGGCCGCCAGACCTGAATGGTGAACCCGGCACCAATGGTGCGCGCATGTCCGCCGCCGACCACCATGCCAAACACCATCGCCGCCAGCAGCAGCAGCCAGTTCCCAACCGCCTTGTCGCCCGAACGCCTCACCGCGCGCCGCGCAGCTGATGCAGCATCACCACGCAAGCGCTCAGCAGCAATACCGCGTTCATCTGATGGGCAACCCCGACATCGAGCAGCTTGGACACCAGCGCCGTGACCCCAAGGGTGAACTGCAACAGCACCAACCCCGCCATCGCCAGCCCGGTATCGCGCAACGGCCCTGGCGCATTGCCGCGCAGCGCCTTGGTCATCGTCCCCAGAATGGCCACCGTGGTGCAAAATGCCAAGGCCTGATGGTTGAACAAAATTGCAGCCTTATCGGAAAAAAACGCGACATCCGGCCAACCCGCGGGGGGCATGCCGACGCCAACGCCATGCGCCGGATCAAACGCCTTGATCGCCCGCGTGCCGGAAACAAACGTCCCCGCGAACATCGTGACCGCCAAAAGCCCCGCCGAAACCGCCGCCCAGACCCGCAACCCCGCCTGCCCGGCATACCGCGCCGCCTGTGGCGAGCGCACACTCAGCGCCGTCCACAACACCAGAATGTACAGCACCATCGCAAACGAGAAATGCAGGGACAACCGCCAAGGCTCAACGGCCGTGCTCCCCTTGAAAAACCCGGAAGACACCATGAACCAGCCAATCGCCCCTTGGAGCGCGCCCATAACGAACAAAACCGCGAGCCAGGCCAACAGCCGACCCCCGACCCGCCGCGTCACCACAAACCACAGCAGCGGCAAAAAAAACGCCGTACCAATCATGCGGCCCCAAAGCCGATGAAAATACTCCGGCCAGAACAAAACCTTAAAGCCCGCAAGCTGCAACCCGGGATGCAGGATCTGCGCTTGCGGAATCCCCTGGTACAGCACAAACAAGCGCCGCCACGCCGCATCGGTTAGCGGCGGAATCGCCCCCACAATCGGGTCCCAGTTCATGATCGACAGCCCAGAGCCAGTCTCGCGGGTAAACCCGCCAATCCCCACCATCACCCAGATCATGCAACAAACAGCAAACAACCAGCCCGCAACCAGCCGACGATCCCCCGTCCGCCCCGAAATAGCACCTGACAAACCAACGCCTCCCACAAACATGCGCCCCACCCTAGCGCACCCAGCCGCCTCGGTTCAAATGCGAGGACAAGAAAATGCAGGCTAAAGGGCGCTGCCGTTACTGCTCAGCCCCGCGCCGCCCCAGCAACGAAAATTTCGCCTCCAATCTCTTGCGTGTTTTAGTGAGGCTCGCGGCATTGGCGAGACGGCGGTCGAGAAAGGCCAGGGTGTCGGCGTCGTCTGGGGAGGTATTTTGGAGCCAGTAGAGCATCGTGCTGCCAAAAATCCCCGCGAGGGTGGCGCGCTTAGTGTACCAGGCAAAGTCGGCGGAGGTGTCTCCGGCGGCGCGCCAGATGGCGTCCACGCAAGCGGCCATGATACGGGCAGCGATAGACGCATGGGTTGGAAAGCTGAGCCAGGCGAGGGCGCGGCGGAGGGCTTCCTTATGCGTATGGTTCTGCGCGAACCAGAGCGCGGCGGCGGCGCGAACGCGCGCGGAGAGGCGTTCAGGCTGGGGCGTTGCGGCAGCAACTTCGGCCATGCGGGAATTTGCAAGGGCGAAGCAGGCTTCAATCATCTCCCCGGCGCCGCCGGGAAAGAGAAGGGCCGCGTCTTCGGGTGGCCTTCCCAGGGTACGCAGGGCATTGCGCAGCGCGGCTTGGGTCCAGCCTTCAAAGGGGATTTCGGGCAGCAAGGCGTCGAGCACGGCGGCGGTTTGCGCGTCGGGTTGCATTATAAAATCTCCGGCAGGGTTTGAGGAAAGCGGGCGAGTTCCTCGTTGAAGCCAAAATAGCGGAAATCGGACACGCGCATGGGGTAGAGGGTGCCATCGAGATGGTCGGCCTCGTGTTGGACGATACGCGCTTCAAAACCCGAGAGTTCTTCTGAAAAATCATTACCATCCTCATCCTGGCCGCGCAGGAGGATGCGGGCATAGCGGGGAACGGCGGCGCGCAGGCCGGGGATCGAGAGGCAGCCTTCCCAGTCCAGCACTTGCTCGGTCCCGATGGGGATGATTTCCGGGTTGAGGACGGCGCGCAGCGGGACGCCCGCGCCATTTTCGGCACGTTCGCTGGGAACATAGTAGATAAACAGCCGCAGGGAGACAAAAACCTGCGGCGCGGCAAGACCGACACCGCCCGAGTCTTCCAGGGTTTCCAACATATCGGCCAAAAGTCCCTGAATCGAAGGCGCCAGAGCGTCCGCGACAGGCTCAGCCTTGGCCAGCAAGACAGGGTGGCCCATACGGGCTATTTTCAAAATCGCCATGCCCGCAGTTCTGGCCCAGCAGAAATGATTTGGCGAGAGCATAAAACGTGCTATAGGCGGGCCAATCTTTGGCGAGCACGGCTATTCTGGCCGCGTGTCGCTGTTTCTTGTTCGCGTTTTTTTTGGAGTTTTCGACCAGGTGCAAGTTCTCGTCCGTGACAACAACGTCGATCAGGCGCTGAAGGCGCTGAAAAAGAAGCTCCAGCGTGAAGGCGTGTTCCGCGAAATGAAGCTCCGCCGCCATTACGAGAAGCCCTCCGAGCGCCGCGCGCGCGAAGCTGCCGAGGCCGTCCGCCGCGCCCGTAAAATGGAGCGCAAGCGCATTGAGCGCGAAGGCTTCTAAAGCCTCCTAAGCCAGAGGGGCTTTGCCCCCTGGCTTTTGATGATTGGACGCAAGCCAGCTTCCTTTT
>DAOMCN010000093.1:3344-7561 GCA_035427885.1 Acidocella sp.
AAAAAGAAGCACAAAAAATTTTACCCTTGAAGGCGTTGGCGCTGCCAACGCCTTCAAGGGTAAAATTTTTTGTACGCTTTTTCCAAATAGCGCCGCTTAAACCCGCGCCGCCCCAATCAAAAACTCAATATTGCCTTCCGGCCCGGTAATCGGACTTTTCTCAACCCCGAGCACGCGCCAACCAGGCAGCCCAGACCACCAGGACGCGACACGCTCGCAAACCTGCGCATGGATTTCAGGATCGCGCACAACCCCGCCCTTGCCGACATGCTCAGGCCCTGCCTCGAACTGGGGTTTGATCAGCGCGACAGCGAAAGCCCCAGGCTCACAGAGGGACATGGCAGCAGGCAGAACGATTTGCAGACCGATGAAGCTGGCGTCGCAGACCAAAGCGCCAATCGGCTCGGGGATCAGCGCGGCGGTCAGATGGCGGGCATTGGTTTTCTCAAGGACAGTAACGCGCGGGTCCGAGCGGAGTTTCCAGGCAAGCTGCCCGTGGCCAACATCGACAGCATAAACCCGCGCCGCGCCGTGGGTCAGCAACACATCGGTAAACCCCCCGGTCGAGGCGCCAACGTCCAGCCCGATACGGCCTGAAGCGGAAAAACCAAAATGCGCAAGACCGTGCGCAAGTTTGACCCCGCCGCGCGAAACCCAAGGATGCTCCTGGCCTTTGACGCTCAGCGCCGCGTCCTCGGGCAGAAGATCGCCGGATTTCTGGACTCGTGCCGTGCCCGAATAGACCAGCCCCGCCATGATCAGCGCCTGAGCCTTGGCGCGGGATTCCACAAGCCCCAGGGCGACGAGCATCAGATCCGCGCGTTGTTTGGCCATACGGGGTGGTTTAGCTTTTCCGCGTGACGGTGAAATACGCGAGCGAGCGCAGATGCTCGGCACGGTCGCCAAAGCTCTCCAGATGCGCGGCGGCCTGCTCGGCTAGGTGTTCGGCCTGGGCGCGGGCGCGCTCCAGCCCGAGGATCGAGACCATGGTGGCCTTACCCTGGGCGGCGTCCTTGCCGGCGGTTTTACCGAGTTCGGCGGCGTCGGCGGTTTCGTCCAGGACATCGTCATAGATCTGGAAAGCGCCACCAAGGTCGCGCCCATAGGCGGCAAGCAAATGGTGCTGGGCCAGCGGCGCGCGCCCCAGGATCGCGCCCGCTTCGGCGCTGAACTGGATCAAACGGCCGGTCTTTAGGGCCTGCAGACGGGTAATCTCAGGGCCGGAGAGGGATTTGCCCTCGGCCTCCATATCGATCATCTGGCCGCCAACCATACCGCGCGCGCCGGAAGCGGCGGCCAGCGCCAGCACCAGCTCGCAACGCGCTTCCGCGTCAGCGTGGGTATCTTCTTCGGCCAACACCTCGAAGGCGCGGGTCTGCAACGCATCACCCGCTAAAATCGCCGTCGCCTCGTCAAATTTCTTGTGGCAGCTGGGCTGACCACGGCGCAAGTCGTCGTTATCCATCGCGGGCAGATCGTCATGCACCAGCGAATAGGCGTGCAGCATTTCAACCGCGGCGGCAACGCGCGCGGCGCAGGTCTGGTTGACCGAGAAAAGCTGCGCGGTTTCCATCACCAAAAAGGAGCGCAGACGCTTGCCGCCGTTCAGCACAGCATAGCGCATGGCCTCGATCACCTTGGCTTCCGCGGCTTCCGGTACGGGGAGCAGCGCGTCCAACTGCGCCTCGACCAGGCGCGCGGCCTCGCCCATCGCGTGTTTCAGGGCGGTTGTGTTGTGCACAATATCCAGAGCCATCGTTTATTCCTCGGATTTCAAGGCCAGAGAACCGTCCGCGCGAGCGACAATCGCTTGCACGCGCGCTTCCGCCTCGGCCAGCTTGCTCTCGCAATGCTTCTTCAGTGCCGCACCGCGCTCATAGGCGGTGATCGCATCTTCGAGCTTCTGCTGCCCGGATTCGAGGCCGCGTACAATGGCTTCCAGCGCGGCCAGGGCGTCTTCGAAAGACAGGGCCGAAATATCGTTTTTTTCCGTCATGGCATTTGCCTACAATCCCGGCGTAAAATTCACAACCGCATCAGCGCGCGAACATGCGCCGCCACGCAGGAGGCCAGCGCGTCCGGATCGTAACCGCCCTCCAACAGCGAGACGATGCGCCCGGGACAGTATTTATCAGCCACGGCCATCAGCGCCTTGGTCACCCAGACAAAATCAGCCGCGCGCAGGCGCAGCTGCGCCATCGGATCCACGGCATGGCCGTCGAAACCGGCGGAGATGATCAATATCTCAGGGTGGAACGCTTCCAGCGCGGGGATAATCTCACCCTCCCAGGCGGCGCGGAAAACATCGCCCCCCGAACCAGGCGCCAGCGGGACGTTCAGAATATTCCAGGCCGAACCGCGCTCGCTCGCCATGCCAGTGCCAGGAAAACAGGGGTGCTGATGCGTCGAGCCGTAAAACATCCCCGCGTGGGGCGCAAAAATATCCTGCGTACCATTGCCGTGGTGGACGTCAAAATCGACGACGGCAACGCGCTGCAACCCCCAGCGGTTGCGCGCATGGAAGGCCGCAATCGCGGCGTTATTGAAAAAGCAAAACCCCATCGCCCGGTCAGCCTCGGCATGGTGGCCAGGCGGGCGCATGGCCACGAACGCCCCCTGCGCCCAGCCCTCCATCACCGCGTCCACCGCCGCGACAGCCCCGCCCGCACTGCGCAAAACCGCCTCATGTGAGGTTCCGCTGAACACCGTATCGCCGTCGATATAAGTGGCGCGATCCGTCGGCAACGAAAGGATGAAATCAACATATTCCGGGGTATGCGCCGACTTCAGCGCCTCGACCTCGGCCTTCGGCGCCATTTCGCGCAGGAGCGGGGCAAAATCCTGAGCATCGAGGGCACGCAAAACATAGCGCAGCCGCTCGGCGCTCTCAGGGTGGTCCTCACCCGTATCATGCGCCATCGCCGAGGGATGTGTGAATAACGCAACACTCATGGCACCTCCTCCTTTTTTTTCTTGATTGAAAAACTAAAGACGCCCCGGCTTTCGCTGGTGGCGACAAGCGCGTGGCCGGTAGACTTACAAAAATCATGGAAATCCGCCATTGCGGCGGGATCGGTGGCTAAAATGCGCAGCTTCTCCCCCGGCGCCATGTCGCGCAACCGTCGCGCCGCGCGGAGCACGGGCAGCGGACTTTTTTGAAACTGCGCATCGATAAGACGCTCCCCCATACCAGACAGAATGCGCGCCCATCGCGCCTTGAGCAAGATAGTGATTCGTTGGACAAGAGGCCCATGAGCTATCGCATCGGCATCGACCTTGGCGGCACCAAAACGGAGATTCTGGTTCTGGGCAACCACGGCCGGGAAATTTTGCGGCGACGCATCGCGACACCGTCGGATTATGGCGCGGTGCTGGACGCCATTGCCGGGATGGTCCTCTCCGCGGAGGCGGAAATCGGCGCACCCGCCAGCGTCGGCGTCGGCATTCCGGGAACAATCTCACCCGCGACAGGATTGGTGAAAAACGCCAATACCTACGCGCTGAACGGAAACGCCTTCGATAAAGACCTGAGCCAACGCCTCCGCCGCGAAGTCCGCGTCGCCAACGACGCAAACTGCTTCGCCCTCTCGGAAGCGTCGGACGGCGCGGCGGCCGGATGCGGGATCGTTTTCGGCGTCATCCTGGGAACCGGGTGCGGCGGCGGCATCGTCGTCGACGGCAAAATCCTGGAAGGGCGCCACCACGTCACCGGAGAATGGGGACATACACCACTCCCCTGGCCTGAAATGGACGAAATGCCCCTGCGCCCCTGCTGGTGCGGACAAAAAGGCTGCCTGGAAACCTATATCTCTGGCCCAGCCCTGGCGTTTGAGTGCGACGGCCCCGGCGCAAAAGACTCCACCTCCCTCCCCGGCCGGGCAGCCGCAGGAGATGCCAAAGCCGCGGCAGCACTGGCCATCCACGCCAACAGGCTCGCACGCGGTCTCGCCGTCATCACCAACATCCTGGACCCCGACGCCATTGTCCTGGGCGGCGGCCTCTCAAACCTGCCAGAACTGGCCGAAAATCTACCGAAGCTGATGCGTCCCTACATCTTCAGCGACCATTTCGCACCCAACATCCTGAAAAACAAACACGGCGACTCATCAGGTGTCCGCGGCGCCGCTTGGTTATGGCCGGAGCAGCCATAACCAAGCGACCAGGGGGGGCGTCACTCCCTGGTGCATTCTCCGTTGCACGGCAACGCTTTGGCCCTA
>DAOMCN010000094.1:0-1282 GCA_035427885.1 Acidocella sp.
AAGGTGAGATTTTAACCGCGAATGATAATTTTTTGGCGGCAATGGGATATCGCCTGGAAGAGATCAAGGGCAAGCATCACCGGATATTCGTGGATCCAACTGAAACTCAATCTCAGGCCTATGTGGATTTTTGGAAAAAATTAAAGGCCGGCGCGTTTGTTGCAGATGAATTCAAACGGATCGCCAGGGATGGGAAGGCTGTCTATCTGCTGGCAACCTATAATCCGATTCTCGATCTGAACCAACGGGTGATCAAGGTTATCAAGATCGCGACCAATATGACCGATCATAAGGCGGCATTGGATGAACTCGGTATTGGGCTAAAACAACTGGCGGAAAATCATCTGGATTACCGGATTACAAAGCCGTTTGTTGCGCAATACGAATCACTCAAAGTGGATTTTAACGCATCGCTTGTGAAGGTAGAAGAGACGATCAAGGCAATTTCAGAAAATGCGGATGGCGTGAATACCGCGGCAGGCGAAATCAGCCAGGCGTCGGATGACCTCGCACGTCGAACCGAACAGCAGGCTGCGAGCTTGGAGCAGACTGCCGCGGCAATGGATCAGATTACGACATCCGTGCGCAAGACAGCCGAAGGAACAAACGAAGTCCGCGAGATTGTCGCCGTGGCGAAAACCGATGCTGAACATTCCAGCGGTGTCGTGAAGGAAGCCGTGAGCGCAATGAGCGCCATCGAGACCTCCTCCAAGCAAATTGGAAACATCATAGGCGTTATTGACGAGATTGCGTTCCAGACCAACCTCTTGGCGCTGAACGCGGGGGTGGAGGCAGCGCGCGCGGGAGACGCGGGCCGGGGCTTTGCGGTTGTGGCAACAGAGGTGCGCGCACTGGCGCAACGCTCTGCGGACGCGGCCAAGGAAATAAAAACGCTGATCACAGCCTCCGGCGCGCAAGTCACGAGCGGGGTTATGCTTGTGG
This sequence comes from Acidocella sp., assembly GCA_035427885.1. Classification (GTDB taxonomy): domain Bacteria; phylum Pseudomonadota; class Alphaproteobacteria; order Acetobacterales; family Acetobacteraceae; genus Acidocella. The sequence goes on from DAOMCN010000094.1 coordinate 943, forward strand.
AGGAAACAGGCAAGGTATTGGCCCGAACTCTGAATCAGGTGGAGCGGATTAGCCGGCTGATGGCCGAAATTACTGCCTCCGCACATGAACAGGCGACCGGGTTGGGCGAGGTCAACAGTGCCATTAATCAGATGGACCAGGTGACGCAGCAAAATGCGTCAATGGTGCAGGAAACCGCGGCAGCCAGCCATTCCCTCGCGGGGGAAGCCACAGAGCTTGGCCGGCTCGTCGGACAGTTCCGGCTCAGCCACGCCAATGCCCGCCGGGTCGTAAAACCGGTAGCGCGAAGGGCAACGCAGGAGGCCAAAATTCCAAAGGTCCGGCTTTCCGCAACGACCTC
>DAOMCN010000094.1:1292-7484 GCA_035427885.1 Acidocella sp.
CCTCAAAGAAAAGCTCAACGCCCCGGGAGTATGCCCCGGCGGGTGGCGCATCCGCCGAAAACTGGGATGAATTCTAAATTTTCAGCCTGGCCTTCTAAAATCCCCTTACTGGCGGGCGAGATTGCCGTTGCGCCACAGATCGCGGCAGGCGCGCAGATTTGCCGCGTTGGGGAGTGCTTCGCAGTCGGTAGAAGCGGGGAGTGGCGCGGAGCGCGCGTTGGATGTGAGCCAGAGGACCGTCGATCAGAATGTCGCCGCTGACCTCCAGACGCTCAAGGATTTTGTTAACCGTCAGCGCGCAATAAAGGCTGGCGAGGGCTGCCCGGCCCTCGGACGGGAGCGTGGAGGCGGCCAGCAATCGGCCAGGCGCGCCGGGGAACGGGGGCCGCCGGGGGAAAACTGCGCAGCGCCAGCGCACTAGCCGCGAAGACGCTGGCAAGCCCCCCGGCGTGACCACGATGCGCGCGCCCTCGGGCCCCGCGATGGCGGTCTGGATCGGCGATGGCGCAAATTTCCCAGGGCAGCAGCATTTTGGTCGGGCGTTTGAGCGCTATACCGAGAGCGTTCAGGCGATATATGCTGATCTGCCCGCTGATTGGCAGCTCTTTTTGGAACATAAGATGTACGAGCTTGCGTTCCACGCGACAGTGATCCAGGATTGGAGAAGTTCGCTGCTCGCCGCGCAGGCGGTTGGGGAGCGTTGCAAATGTCTTGTCGATTTAGGACATCACGCGCCGAACGTAAATATCGAGATGATCGTCTCCCGGCTGATCCATGCAGACAAGCTTGCTGGATTTCACTTCAATGATTCAAAATATGGTGATGAAGATCTAGATGCGGGCGTAATCGATCCGTATCGGCTATTTCTGATACTTAATGAACTGGTCGATGCCGATCGGCGGATCGGGGAGGGGGTCAACCCGGCGTATATGCTCGACCAGTCGCATAATGTCACGGATCCGATCGAGAGTCTGATGACAAGTGCGGCCGAGTTACAGCGCGTCTATGCGCAAGCGATGCTGGTGGATCGCACGGTGCTGGAGGCCTGTCAGAAATACAACGATCCGCTGATGGCGAGTCAGCCCCTGAAGCGCGCCTTTATCACGGATGTGCAGCCGATTCTCGCGACGGCGCGGCTACGCAATGGAGCGGCGATCGACCCCGTTGCAGCCTATCGCGCCAGCGGCCATCGCGCTGCCGTGACGCGGTTGCGGCCCGCCAAGCTCTCGGGTAGTGGCGGGATTGTCTGAGGAAAAATCGACGATGTTTTCCTGATCTTGCGGCTTATGGCTCTCCAGCCTACTTCCTACGGCTATAGCGGCGGCCTGGCATTCTGAGCCGTAGGGGAGGTTGCCAGGCGGATCGCGCAATGGCATTGTTGTATGACGCGGCCTTGGATTTTTTAAACCGCGTTGACGTGAAGTTCATCAAGCAGCCACGCCAGAAAAGTCTTGATCAAAAAATTTCCCTGCCGAGAGACCGGGTAAACGAAATGATGCCCGGTATAGGTAATGTCCTGGGCAACCCCTTTCAGCGGCGCAACCAGGCGGCCTTCGGTAAGTTCGGATTGCGCCAGGAGTGTCGATTCAAGGGCCAATCCCTGGCCGTCCACTGCTGCGCGGATAGCGAGGAAACTGCGGTCGAACCGCAAGCCGCGCGGTGGCGGCGCCTTGATGCCATTGGCGTTGAACCAGTCCGGCCAGCGGATTTGCTTGTTGTCGCTCTGGATTAAGTTTTGGCTCAGCAGGTCCGTGGGCGTTTTAATAAAAGCGGCCATTTCAGGCGTGCATAGCGGCGTGACATGTTCCTCCCCCAAGGGTATCGTCATCAATCCAGCAATCAGCGGCATTTTGCCGTAGATGATATCCGCATCAAACTCATCGGTCTTGAAGCGGGCATAATCAATGCCAGTGGCCAGCCTGATATCCAAGCCCGGATTAGCCGCCAAAAACGCAGGCAGGCGCGGCGCGAGAAACTGCGCGGCAAAGCTCGGCGCCGCATGCAACCGTAACAGCCGCTGAGTCCGGGTGGAAGCCTGCTCCAGCCCAAGCTGCAACTCCTCAAACCCGCGCGAGACGCGCAACAACAGCGCCTCGCCTGCCGGGCTTAACGCAGTCGCACGCGTCGTGCGCGTGAACAGTTCCACGCCCAGAGCGTCTTCCAGCTTGGCAATCGAATGACTCACCGCACCTGGTGTCAGCCCCAGCTCGTCAGCAGCCGCCTTGAACGATTGGTTTCGCCCGGCAGCCTCGAAATTACGTAGAACGGAGAGTGGAATTTTGTTCAACACGTCGGGACGAGTGAACCACATTCATTAATCGGTGTAAAGAATGCGTTTGTCAGGCAAGTCTGGAGGGCTTCATGTGTGGCCACAATATCAGCTTGGAGGAAAAACATGCTTCTTAACGGCAAAACCGCCGTCATCTCGGGTGCTGCGAGCCGCGCGGGCATTGGCCTTGCCACGGCGCGGCTTTTCGCCTCGCAAGGCGCGAGGATCGCCATTCTCGATCTGGATGAAACCGCGGCGGCGGCGGCGGCGGCGGATATCGGGCCTAGCCATATCGGCATTGCGTGCGACGTGACGGATGATGCGGCTTGCAAGGCCGCTGCGGCGCGTGTCGTGGCGGCGTTCGGTCATGTAGATATCCTCATCAACAATGCTGGCATTACTCAGCCGCTGAAGCTCATGGATATCGCGCCGGGCAACTGGGACAAGGTTCTGGATGTGAACCTGCGCGGCGTCCTGTATCTCAGCCAGGCCTTCATTCCGCACATGCGGGAGCGTAAATCCGGCTCCATCGCCTGCATGTCGTCGGTTTCCGCGCAGCGCGGCGGCGGCATTTTCGGTGGCCCGCATTATTCCGCCGCCAAGGCTGGCGTTCTGGGCCTGGCTAAGGCGATGGCGCGCGAACTGGGGCCCGATGGCATCCGCGTCAACAGCGTCACCCCCGGCCTGATCCAGACCGAGATCACGGGCGGCATGATGACCGATGCAATCCGCACCGAAATTCTGAAGAACATTCCAATCGGCCGGTTGGGTACGGCGAACGACGTGGCTGGGGCGTTTTTATTCCTCGCCTCGGACATATCCTCCTACATCACCGGCGCGGTCATCGATGTGAACGGGGGGATGCTGATCCATTGAGCCAGTTACTTTCAAATGTTCCGCTCGTTGAGCGGGCTTACCGGATCCGCCGCAACGCGCTGCGGATGGGAGAGGTGCAAGGGCAGGGCTATATCGCCCAGGCGCTGGGCATCGCCGATGTGCTCGCGGTCAGCTATTTCCACGCGCTGCGCTACAATGCGGAGGACCCGCATTGGGAGGAACGTGACCGGTTTTTGCTCTCCATCGGCCATTACGCCATTGCGCTCTACGCCGCGTTGATCGAGGCGGGGATCATCCCCGATGCGGAACTTGAAACCTACGGCACCGACGACAGCCGCCTGCCGATGTCGGGCATGGCATCCTACACGCCGGGCATGGAAATCACCGGCGGCTCGCTTGGCCACGGGCTTGGCATCGCGGTAGGCTTCGCGCTCGGGCTGAAGCGTAAAAATTCAAACGCCTTAATTTATAACTTGCTGTCAGATGGCGAGTTGAACGAAGGCTCCACCTGGGAAGCGGCCATGGGCGCCAGCCATTGGGGGCTTGATAACCTGATCGCCATCGTCGACATCAACGGCCAGCAGGCCGACGGCCCCTCCGCCGCAATGTCCTCGCGCGAGCCGCAGGTGGCGCGGTGGGAATCCTTCGGCTGGTACACTCAGCGCGTGGACGGCAACAACATCGAGGCGCTGGTCGAGGCGTTTGACCGCGCCCGTCGCTTTGAAGAAAAAAAGCCGCGCATGATCATCTGCGACACCAAAATGGCCAAAGGCGTCGATTTTCTGGAAGAACGTGAAATGAATCATTTCCTGCGCGTCGATGCTGACGAATGGCAGAAGGCGCTTAAAGTTCTCGACGCCGGGAGGCCGGCATGAGCGCGGCCCCAAAACGTCTCACCACCTCGGCGATGATCGCATCGCTAGCCGCTCCTGGTCAGCGCACCAAGCCTGCCCCCTTCGGTCATGCGCTCGTGGAGCTGGCCGCCTCGCGTCCGGAAGTTGTTGGCCTGAGCGCGGATCTTTCAAAATATACGGATCTGCATATTTTTGCCAAAGCCTACCCTGAACGTTTCTACCAGATGGGCATGGCGGAACAATTATTAATGAGTGCTGCCGCCGGTCTCGCACGAGAAGGCGCGCTGCCCTTCGCGACGACCTATGCGGTGTTCGCTTCGCGCCGGGCGTATGATTTCATCTGCCTCGCCATCGCAGAGGAAAAGCTGAACGTCAAAATCGTCTGTGCATTGCCAGGGCTGACCACCGGCTACGGCCCCAGCCATCAGGCGACCGAGGACATCGCGATTTTCCGCGGCATGCCAAACCTCACGATTGTCGACCCCTGCGATGCGCTGGAAATCGAACAGGCTGTGCCCGCCATCGCGGCGCATCAGGGGCCGGTATATATGCGCCTCCTGCGCGGCAACGTGCCGCTGGTGTTGGATGAATACGGCTACAAATTCGAACTCGGCAAAGCCGCGATGCTGCGCGATGGCCCCGACGTGCTGGTGATTTCAACCGGCTTCATGACGATGCGCGCTCTTGAAGCCGCAACATTGCTGGAAGCTGACAGCATAAAAATTGCGGTGTTGCATGTGGCAACCATCAAACCGCTGGACGAGGCGCGGATCTTGGCTGAAGCGGCCAAGCCCGGCCGGCTGGTGGTGGTGGCGGAAAATCACAGCATCATCGGCGGACTTGGTGAGGCGGTGGCCAGCCTCCTGCTGCGTAACAGCGTGACGCCAGTATTCCGGCAGATTGGATTGCCGGATGCTTTCCTTGATGCCGGGGCGCTGCCAACCCTGCATGACCGTTACGGCATCTCTGCCGATGCCGTTGTTCAACAAATTAAATCATGGCTCTAGGACGCACATAGGCTAAAAGCTGCGACAACATGCGCGGCATATCTCAATCGCAATAAGCCAAGCCGGCAGCAAGACCCGGCGAACGGACAAATTAAAAAAAGGAAACCAACATGAGACTTACCCGACGCTCAACACTCGCCGCCCTGCCTCTCGTTGCCATCATCGGCTCGGGCCGCGCCCGGGCTGCCGCGCAGTTCACCTATAAGCTCGCGACCGGCCAGGCGCCGTCACACCCTGTGAACCTGCAAGCTAAAGCGGCCGCAGCGCGGATTTTGCAAGAAACCGGCGGCCGTTTGCAGATCGACGTATTCCCCGCAGCACAGCTCGGCTCCGACGCGCAACTGCTCTCGCAGGTTCGTCTAGGTGGCGTACAGTTCATCAACATCGCCTCCTCGGTGCTGGCCACCTACGTGCCAGACGCCGGGATCGTGAATGTCGGCTTCGCGTTCGACGGTTATGATCAGGTCTGGAAGGCCATGGATGGCGAGCTTGGCAGCTTCATCTCGAAGCAGATCGGCCATAAAGGATTGATGACGGTCGGCAAAAGCTGGAACAACGGCTTCCGTCAAATCACCTCGTCGGATAAGCCGATCCACACCCCGGCGGACCTCGCCTCCTTCAAAATCCGCGTACCGACAGCACCTTTGCTGACCTCGCTGTTCAAGGCGCTCGGCGCCTACCCCACGCCGATCGATTTCAGCGAAGTTTACACCGCGCTGCAGACGCATCTCGTGCAAGGCCAGGAAAACCCGCTCGCCATCATCAACACCGCGAAGCTCTACGAAGTCCAAAAATATTGCAGTCTTACCAGCCATGTTTGGGACGGCTACTGGATCCTAGCCAACCCGTCGGCATTCCATGCGCTACCGGCGGATATCCAGGCGATCGTGCTGAAAGAATTCAGCGCTGCCGGAGTGGCTGAGCGTGCTGACACGCAGGGGATGGAAAGCAGCCTGCAAAAGGATATGGCCGCCAAAGGGCTGAACTTTATCAACGTCGATAAGGCTCAGTTTCGTGCCAAGCTCGCCAGCGCCGGCTTCTACGCGGACTGGAAGCAGAAATTTGGTAAGCAGTCGTGGGGCTTGCTGGAACAGGCGGTCGGGAAGCTGGCCTGATGTCTGCTGAGCAGGCAAAACCGCATGGTCCAGTTGGCCATACGGCGGGTCATGCGGACCCAGCGGCCGAACGTATGAGCCTGACGTTGCGGCGTGTTGATCGCCGCTTC
>DAOMCN010000095.1:0-7391 GCA_035427885.1 Acidocella sp.
GCGGTTGCGCAGCGCAATGGCGACGGCGCGCTTGGCGTCGTTCTGACCGATGATGAAGCGGTCCAGTTCGGAGACGATTTCGCGCGGGGAGTAGATCGGGGTGTCCATCACAGGGTTTCTACAATCAGGTTTTCGTTGGTGTAGATACAGATGTCGGCGGCGATTTTCATGGCGCGGCGGGCGATGTCTTCTGCGGTCAGATCCGGCACCGTCATCAGCGCGCGCGCCGCCGAGAGGGCAAAATTACCGCCCGAGCCTATGGCGATAATCCCATCGGAGGGTTCCAACACGTCGCCATTGCCGGTGAGGGTGAAGCCGTGCTGGGCGTCGGCGACGATCAGCATCGCCTCCAGCCGGCGCAGGTAGCGGTCCATCCGCCAGTCCTTAGCCAGCTCGACGCAGGCGCGCTCAAGCTGGTTGGGGAAGCGTTCGAGCTTGGCTTCCAGGCGCTCCAGCAAGGTAAACGCATCCGCCGTGGCGCCCGCGAATCCGGCGAGGACATTGCCATTGCCGATACGGCGTACCTTGCGGGCGTTGCCTTTGACCACCGTGTTGCCCAGGCTCACCTGGCCATCACCCGCCAGGGCTACGTTGCCGTCGCGGCGGACGCAGAGAATGGTCGTGCCGTGCCAGCCGACCGGATCGTTAGGACTTGTCATACCGTCAGAGATGGCACCAGGGCGCAGGCGAGACAAGATGGCCGGCCGCGCTAAACCGTCTCGCGCAGCCGGAAACGCTGGATCTTTCCCGTCGCGGTTTTGGGCAGCGTTGCGACAATCTCCACGCGTCTTGGGTATTTCCAGGGACCGGTTCTCGCTTTCACGAAACACTGCAGCTCGGCGATTAATTCCGGACTGGCCTCCGCGCCAGCTTTAAGCACCACGAAGGCGCGGGGCTTGAGCAGGCCATCCGCGTCCCGGTAGGCGACCACCGCCGCTTCCAGTACGGCGGCATGCGCTACTAGAGCGGTCTCGACATCGAAAGGGCTGACCCAGATGCCGCCAACCTTGAAGACATCGCCGCTGCGTCCGCAATAGCGATAGAAACCGTCTGGCTCACGGAGGTATTTGTCGCCGGTGCGGACCCAGCCGTCGAGGAAGGTGATGCGGGTATTTTCAACATGGCGCCAATAGCCTAAAGCGGCGCTCGGCCCCTGCACCAAGAGTTCGCCCAACTCGCCGTCTTGTACGTCCCTGCCCTGCTCGTCCACCACGCGCAGACCATAGCCCGGCACGGCGATGCCCGAAGTGCCGTAGCGCAGCGCCGCTGGTGTGTTGGAGATAAAGATATGCAGCATTTCGGTCGAGCCGATGCCGTCTAGGATGTCCAACCCGGTGGCTTGTTGCCACGCCTCACCGACATGCGATGGCAGCGCCTCCCCCGCCGAGACGCACAGGCGCAACCGGGGCGAACCGGCACCTCGACCAAGCGGCGCTCCGTTCAAGAGCGTAGCGAAAAACGTGGGGACGGCAAAGAAGATTGTCGGGGCGTGCGCCGCCATCAGGGCGAGCACGGCTTCGGGCGTTGGGCGGCCGGGCAGAAGCACGGCACAGGCGCCCACGGACATCGGGAAGCTCATGGCATTGCCCAGCCCGTAGGCGAAGAACAGCTTGGCCACTGAAAAAACGACATCATCTGCCTGGAGGTTCAATACCTCCGCCGCGTAGGTTTCCGCCGTGGCGCGCAGGGCGGCGTGGCGGTGGACGACGCCTTTGGGTTCGCTGGTGGAGCCGGACGAATAGAGCAGGAAGGCGAGGTCATCCTCCCGGCAGACTACGGGAGCGTGCGCGCCGGGCATCATGAAACAGGCCAGTTGCTCGCCCGTGGCGATGACATGGCGCAACTCGGGACGCGCGGCCAGGCCCGAGGCCAGGGCGGGCAGCAGCGTCGGGCAGGCGATCAGAATTTCGGCGCCGCAATCGTCGAGCGCTGAAAAAATATGTCCGGGCGGCAACAGCGTATTGAGCGGCACCGGCAATAGACCTGCACGCAACGCGCCCCAGAAGACGATAGGGAAGTCCACCGTGTCGGGCAGGAGCATGGCCACGCGCGCGCCGGGTTTGAGCCCTGCCTGCGCCAGCCCTGCGGCAAATCCTTGCGCCGCCGCGAGAAGATCGGCGTAGGTCAGCCGGCGGGTTGGATCGATAAACGCAAGACGCCCGCCACGTCCTTCGCGTATGTGTCGATCCAGGAAGTAATCTGCTGCGTTCGCGTTCAAATTCCGCCTCCAGAAAACGCAGTATATTTCATATATTTTGTGAATCGCTCTTTTGAGTTACGGTCGAGAGTGGTAAACTCAAACATGGATTTCGAACTCTCTCCTAAAACAATGAACACCGCCGATAAAGAACCGCTTTTGGTCGCTCTCGGGCAACGGGTAAAGCTGCTGCGCGCACGCCGCGGTATGCCTCGGCGCGTCCTGGCGGAAACCGCCGATGTTTCAGAACGGCATCTGGCTAATCTCGAGTCGGGAATCGGCAATGTCTCAGTGCTGGTGTTGCAGCATGTGGCGCTGGCGCTTGACTGTCCGATGGCGGAACTGCTCGGCGATGAGACCACCAACTCCCCGGAATGGCTGATGCTCCGCAAACTGCTGCACGGGCGCGATCAAGCTGAATTACAGCAGGCGCACCAAGTGTTATCCAACCTCTTCGTGGAGAACCCCCTCGCGGGAGATCGGGGTAAGCGCATAGCGCTTATCGGTCTGCGCGGGGCAGGAAAATCAACCCTCGGGCGCATGGTCGCCGCGCAGCTCAGGCGGCCTTTTATCGAGCTGGGCAGCGAGATCACCCGCCTTGCGGGCTGCACGCCATCCGAAATTCAAGCCCTCTATGGCCCCAACGCCTACCGGCGCTACGAGCGCCAGGCCCTGGAGGAGACGCTGGAACACCATCCAGCCTGCGTGATCGCCACCGCGGGCGGGATCGTCTCCGACGCCGGGACGCTCGACCTGCTGCTCTCCAGCTGCGTTACCGTATGGCTTCAGGCCGACCCGGAAGATCATATGAACCGCGTCATCGCCCAGGGTGATCTGCGCCCGATGGCCAATAACCACGCCGCGATGGACGATCTGCGCCTGATTCTCGAAGGACGCGCCGCTTTCTATGCCAAGGCGGATTTTGCCTACAATACCAGCGGCAAGACGCTGGAGGACGCCTTCGCCGGGCTGATGGACTCGATTGCAGCGCATATGGGCGTTACCGGCCCCTGAACGGCGGCGGACAGTTTACGGCATCTTCATTCCGGGCGATGAAGATACCACCGCATCTGAAAAGGCGCCGTCCGTATGCCGTCATGTCTTGCTTACCTCGCCGGGCCGGATGTGTTTCTGCCCAATGCCGCGCAGCACGCTGCGGCGAAAATCGCTATTTGTGCAAAATACGGCATTACCGGGCGCGCGCCGCTGCACCCGGAGGTCGAACGGGTCATGTGCCTGCCCCGCGATGCAGCCTGGCGGGAAATTTACCGATGGGATGTCGAAATGATGGAGGCATGCGCCATTGTCATCGCCAACCTCACGCCGTTTCGCGGCGCTTCGGCGGATGCGGGGACGCTGGTCGAAATCGGCTGGTTTCTTGGGCGCGGACGTCCGGTTTTCGGCTACTCCAACTGCGCCCTGCCCTTTGCCGCGCGCAGCATGGCCCAGCGCTCCGCCTTGCCCGACCCGCTCGAGGGCCTCGGGGTCGAGGGGTTTGACCTGCCGGATAATTTGATGATCCCGGGAGCTGTGGAATACGGCGGCGGACTGTCCGTTATTTTGCCACCAGACGACGCGGCACGAAGCTTCGACGCGCTCGATGTGTTCGAGCGATGCGTCGCCGCCGTAGCGGGCCAACTTGAATTCGCGGCGGCGCGTCAGCTTGGCGGGGAAGCCGAAAGGTGAACCCGATCCAGGCCAGCATGGGCGCGGCACTTGCGCGGTTTTTGACGACGCCGGTCGAAACCCCTGCGGTGTTGCCGCTCGATATCCATGCATTGCGCCGCCTGCTAAGGCCGGGGGATGTCATCCTCGTTGAGGGCAATCTGCGCATCAGCACGGTGATCAAATATCTCACCCAGTCCACCTGGTCTCACGCCGTGCTCTACGCAGGCACGCAGACCGCGGCGATGGCCGGGCTGGACTGTATCGAGGCGGATGTCGTCGAGGGGGTACGCTGGCTCTCGCTGGAGCAACTGCTCGTCTATCATGTTCGAATCTGCCGCCCGATCGGGTTGAGCGACATCGAGCGAGAAAAAATCGTCGCCTATGCCGCGGAGAAGATCGGTACGCAATACGATCTGCGCTATGTCTTCGATCTAGCGCGCTATCTTGTACCGCTGCCCGTGCCGCGGCGCTGGCGGCGGCGGGCTATCGCCTTCCTCTCTGCCGACCCCAGCCGCGCGATCTGCTCGACGCTGATCGCCAATGCCTTCACCAGCATCGGTTATCCTATCTTGCCAGAAGCTGGACCTGGGGCGATGCAGAGCGAAGCAAGCCGGCTAAGCCAGCTGGAGTTTTACCATATTCACAGCAACGGGCTCTTCGTACCGCGCGATTTCGACCTTTCTCCCTATTTCGAGGTCGTCAAGCCGGAAATCCCACATCCGTTCGACTACCACCGCCTCGCCTGGGCCGGGTCGTAAGGCAATCCTGACGCGGTTTGATATAAATCAAAGCGCGGTTGCACATAAACGTTCATTTAAAATGAACCTTTAAACGGCGGCACGATGCGTTTCTCCGTTTGATGGGCAAATTTGTAACGAGGGAATTTTGGCAATGTTTTGCTTTCAATGCGAACAAACGGCGCGGACGGAGAACGGGGCGGGTTGCGCCACCACTAAAGGCGTGTGCGGTAAGGACGAGGCGACGTCCGACCTCCAGGACGTGCTGATCCATCAACTCAAGGGCATCGCCCAGTATGCCAGCCGCTTACATAAGCTCGGCCAGGCTGATGCCGAGGCGGATAGCTTTATCCTCTACGGATTGTTTACAACGCTCACCAACGTCAACTTCAACCGCAACCGCTTTGTTGAAATGGTTGCCCAAGCCGCGCGTCTGCGCGACCGCCTGCACGACGCCTACGAGGCTGCTGCCAAGGCCGCCGGGCACGTCCCGGCACTACCCACCTCCGATGCCGCCGTTTTTGTTCCCTCCGATTCGGTGCCCGGGCTGATGGCGCAGGCGAAGCTGATTGGCGTTCGCGCCGGGTTAGAGAATGTCGGCGCGGATGTGATCGGCCTGCGTGCGCTGGTGCTGTACGGGCTTAAGGGCGTTGCCGCCTATGCCCACCATGCCGAGGTGCTGGGACAGAAGCGCGAGGCGATCGGGGAGGGCATTGCCCATGCGCTTGATTTTCTCGCCACCGATCCGGTCGATCTAGAAGCGATCCTGGAAGAGGCCCTGGCGCTGGGGCGGCTGAATTTTACCGTCATGGAGACGCTGGATGCGGCCAATACGGGCAGTTTTGGTACGCCCGTGCCGACGCAGGTCCGCATCACCCCGGTCGCGGGCAAGGCGATTCTCGTCTCCGGTCACGATCTTGGTGATCTTGCCGCCATTCTCGAAGCCACCAAGGATAGGGGCATCAACGTCTATACCCACGGCGAGATGCTCCCCGCCCACGGCTATCCCAAACTGCACGCCTATCCCCACCTTGTCGCCAATTATGGTGGCGCATGGCAGAACCAGCAGCAGGAATTCGCGGCGTTCCCAGGCGCGATTGTGATGACATCGAACTGCCTGATCGAACCGAACGCGCTCTACCGTAACCGCATCTTCACCGCCGGGCCGGTCGGCTGGCCGGGGCTGCGCCATATTGGCGATGGTAATTTCTCGATCGTCGTGCAGGCCGCGCTCGCCTTGCCGGGCTTTGCGCAGACCGCACCGGAGAAGAACATTCTTGTCGGCTTTGGCCGCGAGGCGGTCTTGAGCGTGGCTGATAAGGTGATCGACGCTGTGAAGACCGGCGCGATAGAGCATTTTTTTCTCATCGGCGGTTGCGACGGCGCGGCGCCGGGGCGCAACTATTATACCGAGTTCGCCGAGGCCGTGCCAGACAACAGCATGGTGCTGACGCTGGGTTGCGGCAAGTTCCGATTCAACACACATGATTTCGGCACCATTTCCGGTCTGCCGCGCCTGCTCGATATCGGACAGTGCAACGATACCTATTCCGCCGTGCAAATCGCGCTAGCGCTGGCGGGTGCGTTCAACTGCGGCGTCAACGATCTGCCGCTCTCGCTGGTTGTTTCCTGGTTCGAGCAGAAAGCGGCGGCGGTGTTTCTGACCCTGTTGGCGCTGGGCGTGCGCAATGTGCGCCTCGGGCCGAGTCTGCCCGGCTTTCTCACCCCTGCCCTGTTGGATATTCTGGTTAACCGCTTCGGCGTCCTGCCGATTACGAACGCGCAGGACGACATCAAGAGCTGCCTGGACCGCAAGGCCGCCTGACCCTGACGCCCTGAGGCCGGGAAGCGATTCCCGGCCCGCCGGCCGATATGAAAGACCCCGACCGATGCACAAGATTTCCCTCATCACGCGTGACGGCGCGCAGTACGGCTTTTCCTGTGAACCAGGAAAATCGGTACTCGACGCCGCTGCCGATTCTAACCTGTTTTTGCCTTCCATGTGCCTCGAAGGCCATTGTGGACGCTGCCACGCGCAAGTCACTGAGGGCGCATATGAGATGGGCAGCTATACGCCCGACGCCTTGCCGGACGCCGATAATGGCGGCGTACTGCTCTGCCGTTGCAAACCGCTGGAGGCGCTGACCATCGCCCTGCCCTTCCCCGAGGGCGACATTCTTCGCCACGAAACGGCGCGGCGCGAGGCGGTGATCGAGGATATTTCCCCCGTCGGGGCTGGTGCGATATCGCTTGTTCTGCGGCTCAAGGCGGACCCGATTTATGGCCAGGCCGCCGATTTTATTCCCGGCCAGTACATGGAGCTGAACCTCCCCGGCACCGAGAAGGTGCGCGCCTATTCGCTGGCCAATCTGCCAAACTGGGACGGGAGGCTGGAGTTTTTGATCCGCCTGCAAAAAGACGGCGCATTTACCACCTGGCTGAGCCAGCGCGCCGCCGTGGGCGATACGTTGAACGTGCGCGGGCCGCTTGGCAGCTTCGTGCTGGACGAAACCAGCATCCAGCCGCGTTGCCTGATCGGCGGAGGTTGCGGCTTTGCCCCGGTGCTTTCCATGCTGCGCCACCTCGCAGATTTTCAAGATAGCCAGCCGACCCATCTGATCTTCGGCGCCAACCGGGAGGACGAGCTCTTTCCCGCAGGAGAGATTGCGGAGCTGAGCGCCGCGTTGCCGCAGTTGAGCGTGACCATGAGTGTCTGGCACCCCTCCGCGGATTGGAGCGGCTTTAAGGGGACGGCAGCGGACGCGCTGGCCGATTATCTGGCGCGCGGC
>DAOMCN010000096.1:0-7258 GCA_035427885.1 Acidocella sp.
GCGCGACCGGTTGATCTGGGATGTCGGGCATCAGACCTATCCGCATAAAATCCTCTCTGGACGGCGCGACCGTATCCGCACGCTGCGCCAGCCGGGCGGGTTGTCAGGCTTTACCCGACGTTCGGAGAGCGAATACGACCCGTTTGGCGCGGCGCATTCCTCCACTTCGATTTCCGCAGGGCTGGGCATGGCCGTTGCCCGCGATCTCAAGAAAGAGGCCGATCCGCGCAATGTCATCGCCGTCATCGGCGATGGCTCGATGAGTGCGGGCATGGCCTATGAAGCCATGAACAATGCCGGGGCGATGAAGTCCCGGCTCATTGTCATCCTCAACGACAACGACATGTCCATCGCCCCGCCGGTCGGCGCGATGAGCGCGTATCTGTCCAAGCTGATCTCCTCGCGCAGCTTCATGAGCTTGCGCGACTTCGCCGCCAAGATGGCCAAGCGCTTTCCCCGTCCGCTGGAGCGCACCGTGCGCCGGGCCGAGGAATATGCGCGCGGCATCCTCACCGGGGGGACGCTGTTCGAGGAGCTGGGGTTCTACTACGTCGGTCCGATCGATGGGCATAACCTCGACCATCTGCTCCCCATCCTGCGCAATATCCGCGACTCCGAGGGCGAGGAGCCAGTGCTGCTGCATGTCGTGACGCAGAAGGGCAAGGGCTACGCCCCGGCGGAAGCGGCGGCGGACAAGTATCATGGCGTCTCGAAGTTCAACGTCGTGACCGGCGAGCAGGCCAAGGCCCCGCCCGGGCCGCCGACCTATACCAATGTCTTTGCCAAGGCGTTGATCGCAGAGGGCGAGGCCAATCCCAATATCGTCGCCATTACCGCAGCGATGCCGCCGGGCACCGGGCTCGACAAATTCGCCAAGCAGTTCCCCGAGCGCATGTTCGATGTTGGCATCGCCGAGCAGCATGCTGTCACCTTCGCGGCGGGCATGGCGACGGAAGGGCTGGCGCCGTTCTGCGCGATCTATTCCACCTTCCTGCAACGCGGCTATGACCAGCTTGTACATGACGTGGTGCTGCAATCGCTCCCTGTGCGCTTTGCGATGGACCGCGCCGGGCTGGTGGGCGCGGACGGGGCGACCCATGCCGGGGCCTATGATCTGTGCTTCCTCGGGCCGATGCCCCGGTTGGTCATCATGGCGCCTTCCGACGAGGCCGAGCTGATGCATGCCGTCGCCACCGCCGCCGCGATTGACGATCGGCCCTCCGCTTTCCGCTATCCACGCGGCGAGGGGACGGGCGTTGCGCTGCCCGAACGCGGCACGCCCTGGGAGATCGGCAAGGGGCGGGTTCTGCGTGAGGGCTCGAAGATCGCTATTCTTGCGCTCGGGCCGCGCCTCGCGGAGTGTTTGCGCGCCGCCGACGAGCTGGCCGCGCGCGGGTTTTCCGTTACCGTCGCCGATGCGCGCTTCATGAAGCCGCTCGATACCGCGCTGGTGGACCAGCTCGCCCGCCACCATGAGGTGTTCATCACCATCGAGGATGGCGCGCCGGGCGGATTTGCCGCGGCGGTCGCGCACCATCTGGCGTGGAGCGGGGCGTTTGACCACGGATTGAAATTCCGTCCGATGACGCTGCCGGACCGGTTGATCGACCATAATTCGCCTGCCGCACAGCTTATCGACGCCGGGCTGACGACCAAGGATATCGTTGCCCATGCGCTGAATGCGCTGGGGGGCGAGGCGCATCACGATCTGGCCGCAATTCCGGCACAGTAGGCAGGCATAAGCGCCACATGAAACACTGGTTCCGCACCTCGGCTATGGCATTGGCCGTTATATTCCCGCTCGCCGCGCTGGCGGAAACACCCGAGGCTGCGCCGGTGGCGGCGCTGGACAGCGCGTTGATCGCGGCGATGAAGGCGGGGTCCGCCGGGCAGGGGTTTGCCGCACGCTACGCGGCACTGGACCCGGTGATCCAGCGCAGCTTCAACCTGCCGGTGCTGGAGCAGGGGTCCGTTGGTTTTCTTTGGGCCACCTTGCCCGCGGCGCAGCAGCAGACGTTGGCCACGTTGTTCGAGCGCTTCACCGTTGCCAGCTATGTCAGCCAGTTCAACAGCTTCAGCGGCTTGAAGATTGTCATTTTGCCGACTGAGAAGGCGCTGGGCGACAAGAAGATTGTACAGACCCAGCTCGTGCCGCCCGATGGCAGCGCGCCGACCGAGATTGACTATGTGGTGGCCAACGGCCCGGCCGGGTGGCAGATTACCGATGTTCTGCTCGGCGGCACGATCAGCCAGGTTGCCGTGCATCAGTCGGATTTTTCGGCGCTCGTCATCTCGGGCGACGCTTCCAAGCTGATTGCGGCCCTCAAGAGCAAAATTGCGATCCTTTCGGGCGGACAGTAACACGCCATGACACATGTTCTTGCCGCTATTGCCGGGCTGTTCGCGCTCGTCGGCGCGGTGCAGCAGGGGATTGGTATGCTGCTTATTCGCCGCTTCGCCGCTGCCGCGCCGCTGGTTCCGGCCTATACGCCGCCGGTCTCCATCCTTAAGCCGCTTTACGGTGTTGAACCGCTGACCGAGTTGGCGCTCGAGTCCTTCTTTCTGATCGACTACCCGGCGTATCAGATCGTCTTTGGCGTGCAGGATGCGGCGGACCCGGTATTGGAGATCGTTGCGCGGCTACGTGCGCGCTATCCGGCGCGCGAGGTCGTGTTGGTGATCGAGCCGGCGCAGCACGGCAGTAATCGCAAGGTTTCCAACCTGATCAACATGCTGCCCGCTGCGGCGCATGAGACGCTGGTAGTCTGCGACGCGGATATTCACGTCCCGCCCTATTTCCTGGACCGTGTCGTGGCGGCACTCGAAGTGCCCAATACCGGGCTGGTCACCACGCTCTACACCGCCTTGCCTGGGACGCCGCATCTCGCGACACTGATGGGGGCCAATCAGATCAACTACACCTTCCTCCCCGGCGCGCTGCTGGCGCGTCAGCTTGGGCGGCAGGACTGCCTCGGCGTCACCATGGCGCTGACGCGGCGGATGTTGGCGGCGGTTGGCGGGTTTGAGGCGCTGGTGAACCATCTGGCCGATGATCAGGTGCTGGGCCGGCTCGTACGCGCGCAGGGCTTGCGCGTCGGGCTGGCGCAGGTGATCCCGGCGACCACCGTGCCGGAGGGGGATTTTAACGCGCTTTTCCGCCACGAACTGCGCTGGGCGCGGACCATTCGCGCGTTGGTGCCGATCCCCTACGCCGCCTCGGTGCTGCAGATTTCGTTGTTTTGGGCGGTGCTGGCGCTGCTGTTCGACGGCTTTGGGCTGGCGGGGGGCGTTTTGTTTCTCGCCGTGCTGGGCAGCCGCTATTTCTTCTCGCGCCAGATCGACGCTGCATTAAATCTTGCCAAATCGGGCGATGCGTGGCTTTTCCTGGTGCGGGATTTTTGTTCAACCGCTATTTATGCGGCAAGTTTTGCGGGTGACAGCGTGGACTGGCGGGGCCACATGATGCGTGCCGACGCCGGTAGGGTGTCGCCAGATTTTATGGGAAAAGAGTGAAGTTATGATGAAGACCTTGTTTTTGCAGCCCCCTTCGTTCGACGGTTTCGACGGTGGTGCCGGTTCGCGCTACCAGGCCCGTCGCGAGATCAAATCCTTCTGGTTCCCGACCTGGCTCGCCCAGCCCGCGGCGCTGCTGCCCGATTCCACGCTGATCGATGCGCCGCCCGCGCGGCTCACGATGGCTGATGTCCTGCCGCACGCCAAGACGCATGATCTGCTCATCATCCACACCTCGACGCCGTCCTTTGGCAATGATGTGAAGGTCGCGGAAGCGTTCAAGGCGGAGAACCCGAAGCTGGTGATTGGCTTTGTCGGCGCGAAGGTCGCGGTACAGCCCGAAGAATCCCTGGCGCGCGCGAAGGTGCTGGATTTCGTCGCGGGTAATGAGTTCGATTTCACCATCAAGGAAATCGCCGAGGGCAAGTCGCTCGCCGAGGTGGACGGGATCATGTACCGTAACGCGGCGGGCGAGCTGATCAAGAACAAAGAGCGTGCCATCCTGCACGATATGGACCAGCTGCCCTTCGTTACCGAGGTTTACGCCAAGCATCTCAGGATCGAGGATTATTTCATCGGCTATCTGCAGCACCCGTATATTTCGATCTATACGGGCCGGGGCTGCAAATCCCACTGCACCTTCTGCCTCTGGCCGCAGACGGTGGGCGGGCATAAGTACCGTACGCGCTCGGTTGAGAATGTCGTCGCTGAGATCAAGCGCGCCAAGGAGCTCTTTCCGCAGGTCAAGGAGTTCATGTTCGACGACGATACCTTCACCGACGATCTGCCCCGCGCCGAGGCGATCGCCAAGGAGCTGGGCAAGCTCGGGGTTACCTGGTCGTGCAACGCCAAGGCGAACGTGCCTTACAAGACCTTGAAAATTCTCAAGGAGAATGGGCTGCGCCTGTTGCTCGTCGGCTATGAGAGCGGCAATCAGCAGATTTTGCACAATATCAAGAAGGGTATGCTGATCAACGTCGCCAAGCAGTTCACCAAGGACTGCCATAAGCTCGGGATCAAGATCCATGGTACGTTTATCGTCGGCCTGCCCGGCGAGACGCAGGAGACGCTGAAGGAGACGGTTGAGTTCGCCAAGGAGATCAACCCGCATACGATCCAGGTCTCGCTCGCGGCACCGTATCCGGGAACGTATCTGTACCGCCAGGCGGTGCAGGAGGGGTGGCTTGATATTGAACATGCCGAGCTGATCGATGAGCATGGCGTGCAGATCGCGCCGCTGCATTATCCGCATCTCTCGCATCAGGAGATTTTTAACTCCGTCGAGATCATCTACCGCAAGTTCTATTTCCGGCCGTCGAAAATCCTCTCGATCCTTAACGAGATGGTGCGCAGCCCGGTGATGATGAAGCGGCGGTTGCGCGAGGGGGTGGAGTTCTTCCACTTCCTGAAGGAACGTAAAGCGGCTTGAGGCAGGAGGTTTCCCCTGCAACCTGACCAGGGGCGCTGCCCCTGGACTCCGCTGGTAGGGCGCCCCCTAGGCCCGGGGGAATAGTTTGATGCGCGTTATTTACTCTGCCGATGATTTTGGGCTGACCGAGGCGATCAATGAGGCCGTGGCGCGGGCTTGTGTCGAGGGGGTGCTCACTCAGGCCAGCCTGATGGTGGCGGCACCTGCCGCGGCGAATGCCGTGGCGCGGGCGAAGGCTTTGCCGGGGCTGCGCACGGGGTTGCATCTTGTGCTGGTGGATGGCGATTCGCTGCTCGGGCATGCGAATTTGCCCCATATCACGACGGCCGATGGCCGCTTCTCCACGGATCAGGCGGCGCTCGGTGTGCGTTATTTCTTCTCTCCGGCGGCACGGCGCGAGTTGCGCGCCGAGATTGAGGCACAGTTTGCCGCCTATGCCGCGACCGGGCTGACGCTGCACCATGCGGATGCTCATAAGCATATGCATCTGCACCCGACCGTGGCGCGCATGATGATCGAAGTCGGGCGTAAATTCGGGCTGACGCGGATACGGATTCCGGCGGAGCCGCCTTGGGTGATGAAGCTGTGCGGCGAGAAGCTCGGCTTGGGCGATTATGCGCTCTATGCCTGGACGCGGCTCTTGCGCGCACAAGCGCGGGGGATGGCGGCGAATGATTATGTGTTCGGGCTGAAATGGTCCGGGCATATGACGCTGGCGCGGCTGCAAAGCCTGTTGCCGCATCTGCCGGAGGGCGTGTCCGAGATTTATTTCCACCCCGCGACCGCGCGCGACGAGGCCCTGCGCGCGCTGATGCCAGAGTATGAGCACGAGGCGGAGTTCGCCGCGTTGCTGGGCTTGAGGCCATAAAAAACCCCGGATCGCTCCAGGGTTTTTCGTAAGGTTAGCGCTTGGAGAACTGGAAGCGTTGTAATGCATTGTTTTTGCTTCAAATGATCTGTAAAAACCAATTGTCAAATTGCTTGTTCATCGGCTCACCTTATGGAGGGTAAAGTGCACATGCACTGCATCACAAGGGAAGATCACGTGCCCACAACCATTAGTCTGTATGTAGCGATGCACGGCCTGCGTGCCGCGGTCTACGCTCCGGGCAATCTCGTGGTTGGTTCAAAAATCTGCGTGCAGAGTTGCTAAGCCGGTGAAGTGGTACAGTAGAGTTTTCCTTCGGCGGTTTGAACTTCGGCGATATCGACGTGGAAGAAGCCGATTGGGTAGCTTTTAAAGTTCTTTTTGGCTGGCTTGTCGCCGGTGAAGTCAGGCAAGTGGCTGATGCCTTGGCGCTGCAGGCAGCGATGCAATGACGAGCGGGTCAGGCGCGGGACGGTTGCCTGCAGGGCGTAGAGACAATCATCGAGGGGCAGCAGCGTATGCCGCCGGAAAGCCACAATGATCGCCTTTTCCTCAACCGAAACCATCGCCGATTTGGCCTCATGGTGATTCCGGAGCAAGCCGCCCATTGATTCCGACAAATTCTCGCCCGGGTAGGAGGGGTGAGGTCATCCTCGCTGGCTGAGTTTAGGGTCGCTTCTTTGGTTGTTGCCGAGGAGGGGATTGATACCGGCGGGGAGGGTTTGCATGCGTCATGTGCGCGAGATTTTGCGTTTGGTTCAGAGGGGGTGTCGAAGCACCAGATTGCCAGGTTGATGGGCGTAGTGCCCTCGACGGTGCGCGAGACATTGAGGCGGTTTACGGCTTCGGGGCTGGCTTGGCCGCTGGGTGATGATGTCACCGACAGCATCCTTGAAGTCCGGCTGTACAAGAATGCTGGGAAGAAGCAGGGGCATCGGTAGCGGGCAGAGCCTGACTGGGCCTGGATGCACCGTGAACTCAAGCGCAAGCACGTCACGTTTGCGATTTTGTGGGATAGTACATTGCCGCCTTGCCGGACGGCTACCGCTATAGCCGTTTCTGCGAGTTGTACCGGGCTTGGGAGGGCAAACTCTCGGTCACCATGCGGCAAAGCCATGTCGGCGGTGAAAAACTCTTCGTCGATTATGCCGGCGACACGGTGCCGGCGGTGGTTGACCGGGTGACGGGCGAGAGCCGGCCTGCCTGGATTTTTGTCGCGGTGCTTGGGGCGTCGAGCTTCACCTATGCCGAAGCGACATGGACCCAGTCTTTAAGCGACTTTATCGGCGCCCATACCGGTACGTTTGCGGCCATCGGCGGGGTACCTGGTCTGGTTGTGCCGGATAATCCGAAGACAGCCGTGATTAAAGCCTGTTTCTACGAGCCCGCGGTAAACCGCAGCTATACCGAGATGGCGGCGCATTATGACACCGCGTTTTTGCCCGCCC
>DAOMCN010000097.1:0-7183 GCA_035427885.1 Acidocella sp.
ATTTTGCGCAACTATCCGGTTGTCGGGCATGTTCGGTATTTTGCCGAGACCTGGGGCGAGTATATGCGCCAATACCAGTATCTCCCCGATTGGGCGGAGCGGCCGTTCAACCGGCTGGAGCGTTCCTGGGTGTATCGCTCCGCCAAGGGGATTTCTAATCTGGTCAGCTTTGGCTCCGAGAATGTGCCAAGTTTTATTTTTCGCAACGCGGCATTTCCGGTGCTCGATACGGAAATGCGGCCCTATCCGGGCAAGCAGATCGGGCTGAGCGAGGGACCGGGCGCGTGCCGGACGCCATATCTGGCCAAGAGTTTCTTTAATATTTCCGGCATGAGCTATGGCGCGCTCAGCCCGGCCGCCGTGCGCGCGCTCTCGGGCGGCGCTAAAATGGCGGGCGTGTGGATGAGTACCGGCGAGGGAGGCCTCTCGCCTGCGCATCTCGAGGGCGGCGGAGATGTCGTCATGCAGATCGGGACCGCCAAATATGGCGTGCGCGATGAAGCGGGGAATCTCTCTGAGGTAAAGCTGCGCGAGATCGCGGCGCATCCTCAGGTGCGGATGTTCGAGGTCAAGTTGGCGCAAGGGGCTAAGCCGGGCAAGGGTGGGATCTTGCCGGGCGCGAAGGTGACCCCCGAGATCGCCGCGATCCGGGGGATACCGGCGGGGCAAGACAGTATTTCGCCGAACCGGCACAATGATATCGGCAATGTGCGCGAGCTGGGTCAATTCGTGGCGCGGGTGCGCGCGGTGACGGGCAAGCCTGTCGGTGTCAAGTTCGTTGTTGGCGATCCGCATTTTATTGACGAGTGGTTTGGCGATTGCGTTGATCACCCGGAGCATTGCCCCGATTATGTCCAGGTCGATGGCGGCGAGGGCGGCACCGGGGCGGCGCCCACCCCGCTGGCCGATTATGTCGGGCTGCCGATTACCCAGGCGCTGCCGTATGTCGCGGCGCTGCGCGATGAACATGGGCTGCGCGAGCGCATCCGTATTATTGCAGCGGGGAAGTTGATTACGCCCGATAAGGTGGCCTGGGCGCTCTGCATGGGGGCCGATTTTGTTAGCTCGGCGCGCGGGTTCATGTTCAGCCTGGGCTGTATTCAGGCGATGAAATGCGGCTCGGGCAAATGTCCGACCGGGGTGAGCGCGGTGGAGCCGCATCTCGTGGCGGGGCTGGACCCGGCGGATAAGGCGGTGCGGGTCAGCCGTTATGCCAGGCGGGTTGCCGAGGAGGTCGAGATTATCGCCCATTCCTGCGGGTTGCGCGATGCGTCCGGGTTCAGCCCGCGCCATGTCACGGAGATCGAGCGTGGCGTGGGCGGGTTCCGGGCGCAGGTCGGCTGATGTATGTTCTGCTGTTTGGCCTGGCGGCGGCGATTAATGTGGTGCTCGGGCTCCACGACTGGCCCGGTGTGCTGGCGGGGAGTTTGAACGACCCGGATAGCTATATGCGGCTGCTGCGCATTGAGCAGGGGATCAGGGCGGGGCACCTGCTCACCCATGTCGCGCGCGATGATTCCGGCGCGGGCGTGATGGTCGAGTGGTCGCGGCTGCTGGATATGCTGCTTTGGATCATGGCGGCGCCGATGGCGGTGTTTCTGGGGTGGCATAAGGCGCTGTTCGTCGCGGGGGTTGCGCTCGGGCCGCTCGCGGTGGGGGCGCTGGGAGCGGTGAGCGCGTGGGTGGTCGAGCCGTTTGTCGCCCGGCGGCATTTGTGGACGGCGGCGCTGGCGGCGGGGGTGTTGCCGGGGGTTTTCAGCATCGCGCTGCCGGGAGTGGTGCATTACCATGTCTTGCTGCTGGTGTTGATCGTGGCGACCCTGGGGCTGCTCGCTCGCGCCTGGCCGGGGGCGGCGGGCTATGGGTTTCTCGCTGGGATGTGCGGCGGGTTCGCCATCTGGCTGACGCCTGAGACTATGCCATTCATCCTCATGGGCTTCGCTGCATTGCTGATCCGCTGGTGGCGGGCCCGGCTGGGGCAGGTGATGACCTATTGCGCTGCGGGGTTCTTCGATGTGCTAGGTTTTGCCCTGGTCATCGACCCGCCCGAGGGCGGGTATGGCGTGGCGGAGATCGACCGGCTTTCGCTGGTTTATGTCGTGCTGGCGCTGTTGCTGCTGATAGGAAGCGCCGCGCTATGGCGGCTGGAGAAGCAAGGCGGAAAATGGTGGCGTCCCGCCGGGCTGGCGCTCATGGTGGGGCTGGTATTGGGCTGGGTGGTGGCGTTTCCGCAGGTGGCGATGGGGCCGTATGGCGTTATGCCGCCCGAGGAGCGGCGCAAGTTTCTTGGCGTGATCACCGAGCAGCAACCGCTGCACGGGTGGGATCTGCTGGTGTTTCTTGCCCCCGGCGTGATGGCGCTGGGCTACGCGCTGTGGCGGGCTTTGGCGCCCCGCGGCCGTTGGCTGTTTTTGTATCTGGCGGCGTGTATTGGCGTGGCGTTGGTGCTGGGGGCGAAATTCATCCTGTTCGCGGGGTTCTCGACCTGTGCCGCTGTGGTGCTGCTGCCGCTGGCGGTGGGGGAGGCGGGTTTGCGCTGCGCGGACAAGCCTAATCTTGCCGCGCTGGCGCGGGCGGCGGTGGTGCTGGCGGTGCTCGGCGCGCCGATGCTGGCGGCGCAGGCGGGGGCGGCGGCAAAGCCCGTGGGCGGCGGGGTGGTTTATCCATCGTGTGATTTGCGCGAAATCGCGCCGCTGCTCGCGCCCGCGGGGCGGCAGGTCGTGCTGGCGACGGCGGATGATACGCCGGAGTTGCTCTACCGCACGCAGGTCGAGACGGTGGGCTCGCTCTATATGCACGGCGTGCCGGGTTTTTTACGGCTGCGCGCGGCGTGGCGGGCGGTTCCTGGGGTGAGGGTGCCGGCGGCGATTACGGCGGCGGGGATACGTTATGTGTTGTTCTGTCCGCGAGCGGGGCGATATCTGCTGGTGGCGGATCTGCCGCCGGATACGCTGTGGGACGCGCTGGAGGCAAACGCTCCGCCGCCCTGGGTGCGGCGGGTGGGCAGCAACGCGGAAGGCTGGCGGCTTTATAAAGTCACGCCCTGAACCACGCCGCCGGGCATCGGTTGCGCGACGCCGGTGGTGCTGGGCAGCGAGAGCGGCAGGCCTTTGAGCGCGCGCACGGCGAGGAAGGCAAAGCATTGCGCCTCCAGTGCGTCGCCATCCCAGCCGACGGCTTCGACCGGCTCGACCGGAACACTGAAGGCCTCGGCGAGGCCGGACATCAGGACGGGATTCTTGCGCCCACCGCCGCAGACCAGCACGCGCAAGGGGTGGGCGGGCAAATGCGTCCGAGCGATGGCGGCAACGGAGAAAGCGGCCAGCGTCGCGGCGGCGTCTGCCGGGGAGAGGCCATTGGTGGCCTGGGCGATCAGCGCGGAGAAGCTTAGACGGTCGAGCGATTTGGGCATGGGCCGGACGAAATACGGATGGGCGAGCAGGCTGCGCAGCCTGGCGCTATCCACCGTGCCGGCGGCGGCGAGGGCGCCGTCCTTGTCGTAGGGTTGGCCGAGGTGTTTTTGCGCAAGGTCGTCGAGCGGGCCGTTGCCGGGGCCGGTGTCGCAGGCGAGGATTTCGCCGTCCGGCCCGAGATAGGTCAGGTTGGCGACGCCGCCGATATTCACGATGAGCAGCGGCTTGGGCAGGTTGGCCGCCATCGCGGCGTGGAACAGCGGGGCGAGCGGCGCGCCTTGGCCGCCGCAAAGAACATCCGCGCTGCGAAAATCATGCACCACCGGGATCCGGGAGAGTCTCGCCAGGAGTGCCGCGTCGCCGATCTGCCAGGTGCGGTGTTGTTCGGGCGCGTGCAGGATGGTCTGGCCGTGGAAGCCGATAATATCGACGCCCAGGCCAGGCAGGGCGACGGCGAGGGCATGGTCGATTGTCAGGCGGCGTTCGACGTCTTTGAGAAACGGATCGTCTGGCGAGAGGCCGGGCGCGAGGTCGAGCAGGCGCCGCAGGTCGGCGCGAAGAGCGTCCTGGTAGAACAGAGTCGCGGCGGGGCCGAGGCGGGTGATGGTGTGGCCGTCGGTCTCCAGATAGGCGGCGTCTACCCCGTCGAGCGAGGTGCCGGACATCAGGCCAATGGCGCGGGTGGTTTTGGCAGGCATGGGGGATGTGGTACGCGAGCGGCGCGGATTAGTTAAGGGCAAACATGGGCGCGATCTGGCGGCAGTTGAGGGAATATGCGCGCCTTGCCTGGAAGATCGGCGCTTATGGCTTGCTTTCCGGGTTCTGGGGCGTGTTCCTCTGGTCTTTTTATACCCAGGTCGGGCCACGGCTCGGCTACCTGACCGCGCATCGGGCGACCGCAAATGATCTGCCGTGCGACAAGCCCGAATGCGATTTTTCGGTCTTCTGGCCAGCGGGACATCTGGCGCGCGCGCATGCTTATAGCGTGCTCTATACGCCGGAATTGTTCGTCAAGGCGGCGAGCGCGATGGTGTTGCCGGGAAGCCGGTTGGAGACGTTCTTCTATCCGCCGACGATGTTGCTGCCGCTGGCGGCGATTTCGCACCTGCCGTTCGAATGGGCTTATTTTGTCTGGACCTTTGGCATGGCGCTGCTCGCCGTCGGCGCTTTGCGGCTGGCGCGGCTGCCTTGGTCGGTGATCCTGGCTTCGGTTTTAAGCCCGGCGGCGTTGTTGAGCATGAAGCTTGGGCAGGTGTCCATGCTCGGCGACGCGCTGCTGGTGATGGGGTTGGTCCTTTCGGCGGAGCGGCCAAAGCTGAGCGGCGGGGCGATGGCGCTGTTGGCGTGCAAGCCGCAGATCGGGATTTTGGCCCCTGTGGCGCTGGTGGCACAGCGCAACTGGCTTGGGCTGGCGGCTTTTGCGGCGGTGGTGGCGCTGTTGCTGGTGCTGGTAACGGGGATTTTCGGGCCGGGGGTCTGGGGCGCCTATCTGACGCTCGGGCATCTCGGATCGGCGCGGGTACTGGAAATGCCGTTTCAGCCGCTGTCGAACGAGGGCTGGGGGGTTTCGGTGTTCTGGATGCTGCGCAGCTTTCATGCCGGGGTGCCAGGGGCTTTTGCGGCGCAGGCGGTAGCGAGCCTGGCGGCGGTGGGCGGGGTTTTCTGGCTGTGGGCGCGCGAGGATGTTTCGCGGGCGGCGCTGGTTGAGATGTCGGTATTTTTGTCGCTGCTCGCAACGCCTTATGGGTATTCTGAGGAAATGACGGGGTATTGCATCGTTCTGGCTGCTGCTGCGCAGCGGCGGGGGTGGCGGATTGGCATGTTGGATGCGCTGCTCTGGCTATGGCCGGGGATGGCCCTTGTGGTGTCGGTTTGGACCGGGGTTTTGCTGACGCCGCTGGTGGTGCTGGTGGCGCTGGCGCGGAGTTGGCGACGGGCCGGGCTGCCGGTGCCGCATTTGCTGAGCTTGCGCCCTGTGCTACCCCGCGCGCAACAGGAGTAGCAGATGGCGAAGAGCGAATTTCTGGCCGAGGCGAAAGCGCGCGGCTTTGTGTTTCAGTGCACCGACGAGACGGCGCTCGATGCGCTATGCGCGCAAGGGGCGATTGCGGGCTATGCCGGGTTCGACCTGACGGCGGACAGTCTGCATGTCGGGCATATGATCCCGATCATGTTGCTGCGGCTGTTTCAGAAACATGGCCACCGGCCGGTGGCGCTGATGGGCGGGGGGACGACGCGCATCGGCGATCCCTCCTTCCGCGAGGAGGCGCGCCAACTGCTGAACGATGCGCAGATTGCGACGAATCTCGTCGGCATCCGAAAGAATATCGAGGCGTTCATCAGCTTTGGCGACGGGCCGAACGATGCCGTGCTGGTCAATAATGCCGACTGGCTGGACCGGCTGAGCTATATCGAGCTGTTGCGGGAAGTCGGCGTGCATTTTTCGGTCAACCGGATGCTCTCCTTCGACTCCGTGCGCTCGCGGCTTGAACGCGAGCAAGGGCTGACCTTCCTCGAGTTCAACTATTCGATCCTGCAAAGCTACGATTTCCGCGAGCTGAACCGGCGGCATGGCGTCGTGTTGCAGATGGGCGGGTCGGACCAGTGGGGCAATATTGTCTCCGGGGTCGACCTTGTGCGCCGGACCGACCAGAAGAGCGTGTACGGGCTGACGACGCCGCTGATCACCACGGCCTCCGGGGCGAAGATGGGCAAGTCGGCTGCAGGAGCGGTCTGGCTTTCGGCGGAGAAGCTCAGCCCGTATCATTACTGGCAGTTCTGGCGGAACACCGAGGATGCAGATGTCGGGCGGTTTTTGAAACTGTTCACCGATCTGCCGCTCGACGAGATTGCCCGACTGGAGGCGCTGGGTGGGGCGCAGATCAACGATGCCAAGATTATCCTGGCGACGGAGGCGACCGCACTCGCGCATGGCCGGGCGGCGGCGGCGGAAGCGGCCGAGACGGCGCGCAAGGTGTTTGCCGAGGGCGGCGCGGTGGAGGGACTGCCCAGCGTGGAAGTGCCCGCGGCGGAGTTTGGCGCTGGGCAGCCCGCGTTTGCGCTGTTCGTGCGCGCCGGGCTCGCCGCCAGCAATGGCGAGGCGCGGCGGCTGATCCGCGGCGGCGGGGCGCGGCTCAACGATGTGGTCATTGCCGAGGAGGGGCAGGTCATCGCCCCGGCTGCGGAGATCAAGCTCTCGGCGGGCAAGAAGCAGCATGTGCTGGTGAAGATCGCAGGCTAACCCAGCGCGAACAGACGCTCCGGCCAGGGGTTTTCCTCCGCCAGGAGCCAGCGCAGCGTGGCGGGCCAGAAGCCATCGCGGTGGCGGGCGTGGAACAGGCCGAAATGGCCGATGTTCGCAAAACCCAGATCCTCTGGCGTGAGCATGACGGCGGCGGCGGGCGCGTTGTGGTAATAGGCTAAGGCGCGGCGCAGCGCGGGCTGGGTGGCGAATTCGTCGTCGGTCGCGGTGATGGCGAGAATCGGGGCGCGGAAGCTGGCGAAACGCTGGCGCACCCCGGCGCGCTCGGCGGGCGGATGGCTCTGCTCCAGCCGGGCGCGGCGAAAGCTCCATTCATGGGCGACGCCGGCGGGCAGATCCTCCAGCCAGCCGAATTTGCGGCCTGGGAAATAGCCGAACAGGGACGTCGCGAGCGGCATGGCGATGTGCCATTTTAGAAATAGCTGCGCGCGTCGGGGGCGGGCGTAGTCGCGCCAATGCCCGTATTGGCCGCCGATGGAGAGCAAGCGGGTGATCAGATGTGCGCTCG
>DAOMCN010000098.1:0-7167 GCA_035427885.1 Acidocella sp.
TTCCCTCGGCATGACCGCGTTGTTTTTGGATCTGGAGCAAAAAATCAACGTCTGGCGATTCTACACCGTGCTGCGCGTCTCCTCGCCGATGTCCTGGGGCTCATGGATTTTGCTCCTGGTCTTTCCGGCAATCATCTTGCTCGCGCTGACCGGGCTGCCCGCTGGCTTCCCCGCCCTCGCCCGCTGGCTGGGCAACCTGCCCGTCCTCGGCAACATCGTCGCCCTGGTGCTCCGGGTCTGCTACGCCCTGCGCCGCCCCCTGGCAGCGCTTAACGTAGCGCTCGGCGTCGCGCTGTGCATCTATACCGGCATCCTGCTCTCAGGCTTTAACGCCCGCCCCTTCTGGCACTCCGCCCTACTCGGCCCGCTTTTCCTGGTCTCGGGACTTTCCACCGGCGCCGCGCTGATGATCCTTGGCGCGGGCACAAAAGCGGAGCGACACCTGTTCGGACGGATTGACCTCGGCCTGATCCTGGTGGAGCTGACCTTAGTCGGCCTGTTCCTGATCGACATGCTGAACGGCACCGCCCTGCAACAAAATGCCGTCTCCTACCTGCTCGGCGGCGGCGGCACGGGCCTGTTCTGGATCGGTTTCATCGGCCTTGGCCTGGGCCTTCCCTTGCTGCTGGAAGCCGCGATGTGGTGGCGCTCGGTGACCATCATCGCGGGTTTTGCCTCCGTGCTGGTCCTGGTCGGCGGCTTTCTGCTGCGCGACATCGTGGTGACCGCCGGGCAGGCTTCCGGCTGGACGCAGTTGCACAATCAATTCAACCCCGCGCTGCTGGATAACCTGCGCAACGACGGTGAAGACCCAAACAGCCGGTTTTAAGGAGCATACGTCATGGCCACCCAACGAAAAACTTTGAGATCAGCCATCCCGGCCCTGGCGATGGCGACAGCGATGACCCCCAGCCTGCCCGCTGCTATCTCCGCGCTAAACCCCATAGGCATCGCACAGGCGGCAACGCCGGGCGATGCCTCTCTGGCATCCCTCGCCCAGATGATCGCCCGGGGGGATGATCTGGTCACACCCAACTACCTGAAGCAGCGCCTCCTCGCCGCACGGGGAGATTTTACCCTGGTGGACATCCGCGACCCGGCGGATTTCGCCGCCGGCCATATTTCGGGCGCCGTGAACATACCCGTGGCAAAGCTCCTGGACCCCGCTGAAATCGTCGTCCTGCGCCGCAAGCCGCAGGTGATCGTCTACAGCGGCGCGACAGACCCGGCGGCGCAGAGCGCTGTCCTCCTGCGCGTGGCGGGCGTCCCTGCGGTGGCGCTCTCGGGCGGGCTCGGCGCCTGGGCCAACGGGCTGACGCAGGATACGAGTCAGCCCCAGTCGGCGGCAATCGTCCGGGCACTGAACGATTGCCCAGAGCTCACCCCTGCTGTGATCCCAGCCCTAAATGCAGCCCCACCCGCCGCCACGCCCGCTGCAGCCCCCGCAACGCCCGCACCGGCAGCAAAGCCGAAACCCGGGCCGGTGCAGTTGAACGGCATGTGCGGCTGATGCGCCCCTAGGGATTTGCGGAGAGAGAACAAAATGACAACCCAATTCGGTGAAGCGACGATTGGTGGCGACGCAACTCTGGTCCGCGCCGATCAGCCTGTGATCGACACCATTCTTAACAACGCCACGATGATGTTCCTGGCCGCTGCCGTGGATGGCAACGCCTCCGCAGCCCCGCTGCTTTTCGTGCGCGACGGCCTCGACCTCATCTTCTTCTGCGCCCGCGCCTCGCGGATCGCCGCACAACTTACGATCAACCCAGCGGCGCAAAGCGTGATCTGGTCGAGCGCCCCGGAACCTGGGCTGGGCGTCGTGCTGAGCGGGCGTTGCGTCCCCGTACGCGACCCCGCGCAGCGCGCCCGCGCGCTGGCATTGTTTGTCACCCGGGGCCACCCCCTGGGCGCCACCGCCGAGGACAACGCCGCACACGCTTGCTTTTCCCTGCGTCCATCCCGGCTCACCCTGGTAGATGCCCTCGCCACCCCGCATTTCGCCTGGCAGGATTTCCCAGGCAACCTGCCGGGCGAATCCCGCCAGACCCTGGAAGCGCTTGGCCACCGGGTCCAGATCTGGGTCCGCGCCATCCGCGCACCATTCTTCACAGCCGCAGTGGTACCGGTCCTCCTTGGCGGCGCGATCGCATATGGCGCCCTGCTGCGCGGCAGCGCTGGCGGCCAATGGTCCTGGCCGCTCTTACTCTGGGTGCTGTTGGGTGCGGTTCTCGCCAATGCAGGCACCAATTTGATCAACGATTACGGCGACCATAAAAGCGGCGCGGACGATGCAAACCAATCTGCCAACAAGTTCAGCGGCGGTAGCCGGGTGATCCAACTTGGCCTGATGGCGCCCTGGAAAGTACTGGCCAGCGCGATCCTCTGCTTCGCCGCGACAATCCTGATCGGCCTGCACATCAACGCGCTGCTCGCGGGTGCGTTCTTCGCGCCCACGCCGCTGCTCGCCGTCGGCATCCTCGGCTGCCTGCTGGGCGTCACCTACACCGCTGGCCCCTTGCGCCTCAGCTATTTCGGCCTGGGCGAAGTCGCGGTCGGGCTCGGCTTTGGCCCGGTCATCGTGCTCGGCACCAGCTACGTGCTGACCACCCACGCCGGCGTCCCCTGCCCCTGGTTCGGCGCCCTGTTCGCGGCGATGCCGGTTGGGGTTTTTGTCATGCTGATCCTGTGGATCAACCAGTTCCAGGACGCCCCCGCCGACGCCGCGAGCGGCAAGCGCAACTGGGTCGTGCGCAGCGCCGAGCGGGCAGATGGCGGTTTCAGCTTCGCGCGCCCATTCGCGGCTTATCGCGTGTTTAACTTACTGGGCTTTGGTCTGATCCTCCTGCTCGGCGCGCTGGGCCTTGCCTACCCGGCTGTGGCAACGCCCTTCGCCTGGCTCGCCCTGCTGCCGTTACCCTTATTCCTGATCGCCGATCAGCGCGGTCGGCGCTGGGTTAGGAAATGGGAGGACCCGGCGGCGGATCAGCGTCAGTTGCCGTTCGAGTTGCTCAGCGTCAACGCGCTTACGATTGCGGTCCATCTTTCCGCGGGAGCGCTCCTGGCGCTGGGCTATTTACTGGCGGGGTTGCACCAAGCTTGAGCGCCGCGCGCCGCTCAAGGGCTGAGATGACTGGCCCCAGCACATCGGGCATCACCCGCGACGCCATCCGGTCCAACACCGCCGAACGGAACGTCACCTTCATCTCCACACCAACAAGGGTCCGCGCCGCCGCCAATTTGGTGAACGACCAGACCAGCTGGAACTGGCGAAACAACACGCCATCCGCTTCGATCGTCAGCCGATGCGGCGGCTCGAACGTGGCGAGAGAGATGAATTTAACACGTATTCCGGCAATGCTGACAACCTGCTCAACGGTCTCGCCCTCCACGCCGCGCTCGAGAACCCGCGCGGCGTGCCAGCCGGGCATATAGTTCGGATAAGCCTCAACATCGGCCACCAGCGCAAAGAGCGCAGCCGCCGGATAGTCCATTTCGCGTCCATCTCGGCACCCGGTTGGCATCGGACGTCAACCGCCCGAAGGGGCAAAGAGCGGCGCGAGGTCGATATAAATCCGATAATCGACAATCTTCTCCTCCGCCCGGAGCCAGATCGTTGCGCATGACAACGACACCCAGCTTCCATCGTGGCGCGTATAAGTCACGCGCAACCGGCAAATATCCGTCTCCCCAGCCCGCCAGACCTCCTCCACCTCATGCCGAAGCGACGCGATCGCGGCAAAAAAATCCTCGACACCCTGGCGGACCGCCTCAACCCCACGAATTTCCGGGCTATTGGCAAAAGCAAAAACCCCATCCGCCGCAAAAAAATCCGCAAATGCGCGTGCATCCATCCGATCCACCGCAGCAAATACCGTCTGCGCATATAGCCTGGCCTGATCCATCTCGATATCCATAGCCGGCCTCCTCATTGTCTCTTCTTCATTAGCCCCTGGCAGCCACGCATGACCTTGACCCAGATCAAGCCCACCCTTCAGAGCAACCCCCGCGCCACTCATCCGTATTATAATTGACGGATTAAAAATGATGTATTAAACATATATTTACCTGTTTAGTGCATCATCCTTAGAGAGGTCACTTGATAACATCAGCACAAATGCGCGCGGCTCGGGCGCTGCTCAGTTTAGGCCAAAGAGAACTGGCGGAACGTAGCGGTCTTTCCCTTCCGACCATTCAGCGGATGGAAGCCAGCGACGATGTCATACGCGGCAACGTGGATTCGCTAATGAAACTGATCGCCGGACTTAAAGAGGCTGGCGTAGAATTGATCGATGAAAACGCCGTCAGCCAAGGCGGCGGCAGGGGCGTTCGCCTACGGGGATAACCAAAAGCTGCGCTGGGCAAACGCCCTCGCGTCAGGAAAGAAACGTTCGATGCCGTTGAGCCGGGATATGTTTCAACCTTCTTCCGCTTCTGACCGGACTCCGGCCTTGAGTAGCCTTGCGCCGGGCGGGCGCTGCGTCTGGCGCAAGGCTGCGGCCTGATGACCGTGTTTATTTTATCCTGTGTACTGGCCTGGCTTTTACTCAGCCTCGCCGTGGTGGCGTATGGCGACGCCAAAGGCGCGCGGCAGGCTGTTTACGGCGGGTCCCTGGCGATTGCGCTGGTCGCGCTCGCGGCTGCGGTGGTGCAGTTGACGACTGGCTTCGCCCCACGCGCATCGGTAGTCCTCCCGCTCGGCCTGCCCTGGCTGGGGATGCATTTCGAGATGGACCCCCTCTCCTGCGTCTTTCTCATCATCCTGAACCTTGGCGCGGCGACGACGAGCCTCTACGCCCTTGGCTACAGCCGGCACGAGCACGACCCAATGCGCACCCTGCCGTTTTTCCCCGCCTTTCTCGCCGCCATGACCCTGGTCGTCATCGCCGCCGACACTTATGGCTTTCTGGTTTTCTGGGAATTCATGTCTCTGACCTCCTGGGCGTTGGTGATGGCGCATCACGAGGAAACGGAAACGCGCAGCGCCGGGATGGTTTATCTGCTGATGGCGAGTGCAGGCACGCTCGCCCTGCTGCTGGCGTTCGGACTGCTCGGCGGCGTCTCCGGCCAGTTCGCGTTCGGCGCGATACGCGCGGCGCATCCCTCGGCCATGACCGGTGCAGCGGTAATGCTCCTGGCGCTGTTCGGAGCGGGCTCGAAAGCGGGGCTGGTGCCCCTGCACGTCTGGCTGCCGCGCGCCCACCCCGCCGCCCCCAGCCATATTTCTGCGCTGATGAGCGGGGTGATGACCAAGGTGGCCATCTACGCCTTTATCCGCATTGTCTTCGACCTCGCCGGACCAGCGGCCTGGTGGTGGGGGCTGATCGTGCTGCTCCTGGGCGGCGTCACAGCTGTTCTTGGGATCTTATACGCGCTGATGGAGGACGACATCAAAACCATCCTCGCCTATAGCACGATCGAGAACATCGGCCTGATCTTCGCGGGCCTCGGACTGGCCCTGGCGTTCAAGGCGGACGGGCTGGCGGCGGCGGCGGCACTGGCGCTGACGGCGGCATTATTCCATAGCCTAAACCACAGCCTGTTCAAAACAGCCCTGTTCTTCGGCGCGGGCGCGATCCAGGGTGCCACCGGCTCGCGCCAGCTCTCGCTGCTCGGCGGGCTGATCCATCGCATGAAGATCAGCGCCGTGCCGATGCTCATCGTCGCCCTGGCGATTGCGGCCTTGCCTCCGTTGAACGGCTTCGCCTCGGAATGGCTGACCCTGCAGGCCATCCTGCTCAGCCCGGCGCTGCCGCAATGGGGGCTGAAGCTTTCCGTCCCCGCGATTGGCGCCCTGCTGGCCCTCTCCGCCGCCTTCGCCGCCGCCTGCTTTGTCCGATTCTACGGCTTCGCCTATCTCGGCAAACCGCGCAGCCACTCCGCCGCCAACGCGGTTGAAACCGATGCTTATTCGCGCGCCGCCATTTTCATGCTGGCCAGCCTGTGCATCGCGGCGGGCGTCCTACCCGGCATCGTGATCAACCTGCTCGCCCCCGTCACGCAATTACTACTGCACGCGCACGTCCCCTCGCAACTCGGCCTCGCCTGGTTCACAATCATTCCAATCTCCGCCAGCCGCAGTTCCTACAACCCCCTGCTGATCTTCGTCTTCATCGCCAGTAGCGGCGTCCTGACGGCAGCGGTGTTGCACCGTTACGGCTCGCGCATCATCCGTCGCGCGCCGTTCTGGGGCTGCGGCTACGCCGGGCTGGAGGACGCGTCCGCGCCGGGCGTTGTGGCCAGCACGCAATATTCCCCCTCCGGCTTCGCCCAGCCGATCCGCCGCGTCTTCGCCGACACCGTCTTTCGCACCCGCGACGAAGTCATGATGCCCGAGCCCGGCGCGGCGGAACCGGCGCGCCTGCGCGCAACCTGGACCGATCCCGCATGGTCGGCGATCTACACGCCGCTGGTGGAACTGGTAAACGCAATCGCCGACCATGCGAACCGCCTACAGTTCCTCACCATCCGGCGCTACCTCGCCCTTGTTTTCATAACGCTGGTCGCCCTGCTGACGGGAATCGCGATATGGGGCTGATCGCGCCGCTTCTGCTGCAACTCGGGCAGATGTTCCTAATGCTCGCCCTGGCGCCACTGCTGACCGGCTTCGTGCGCAAGCTGAAAGCCCGGCTACAACGCCGCGCGGGACCGCCGGTGGTGCAGGTCTATCGCGACCTCTGGAAACTCGCCGCCAAGGACGCAATCCTCCCGACCGACGCCTCCTGGCTCTTCCGGATCGCCCCCTACCTGATTTTTGCAGCAACCTGGGTCGCCGCCGCTCTGATACCGAGCTTTGGCACCAACCTGCTGTTTTCCTGGTCGGGGGATTTCATCGTCATCGTCGCCCTGCTGGGTAGCGCGCGTTTCTTCCAGATGCTGGCCGCCCTCGACACCGGCACGGCATTCGGCGGCCTGGGCGCCAGCCGCGAGGCGATGATCGCCTCCCTCGCCGAACCCGCGATGCTGATGATCGTCTTCACCCTCGCCCTGGTCGCAGGTTCGAGCCAACTTTCCGACATCACCGCCTTCCTGCATTCGGACGCCGCCGGTCTGCGCCTGTCTCTTGCCCTGGCGCTGGTCGCGCTGGTCGGCATGATCGCCGCGTGCAAGGCCCTGCGCATCCTCGACGAGCGCTTCGCCCGTGGCGACATCGACGAGGAGGAGTAC
>DAOMCN010000099.1:0-3394 GCA_035427885.1 Acidocella sp.
GCTGGTCCAGAAGCCCCTGGATCATCCTTAGGTCCTTGTAGTCCTTGTGGTCCTGCTGGACCTGTTGCTCCTGCTGGACCTGTCGCTCCGGTTGAACCTGTTGGTCCTGCTGGTCCTTGTGGTCCAGTTGCGCCACCAGCATCACCCTT
Source organism: Acidocella sp. (assembly GCA_035427885.1). Taxonomy (GTDB): domain Bacteria; phylum Pseudomonadota; class Alphaproteobacteria; order Acetobacterales; family Acetobacteraceae; genus Acidocella. Next base: position 150 of record DAOMCN010000099.1, read on the forward strand.
TATCCCTTGTACTCCCTGAGGTCCTTGCGGTCCAGTGGAACCAGTTTCACCCCTTGGACCGGTTTCGCCTGTGTCTCCCTTCGGTCCTTGAACACCCTGAGGTCCCTGTGCTCCTGTTGCTCCGGTTGGTCCTGATGGTCCTTGTGGTCCAGTTGGTCCAGTTGAGCCCGTTGGTCCTTGAGGCCCTGTTGCTCCTCTCGGCCCTCTCGCCGGACCAGCTCATCGCCGCGATCGTCTCTGGCGACAAAACCGCCCTGACCCGCGCGCAAGGTGTTGGCCCCAAGCTCGCCATCCGCATCCTGACCGAGCTGCGCGAAAAAGCTGGTGCCATGCCTGGTGGCGCGGGCGTGGTTCTCGCGCTAAGTCCAACCTATACAGGCAACGCGGCGGACGCCCTCTCGGCGCTGACTAACCTTGGCTACCGCCGCGCCGAAGCGGAAGCCGCTCTGGCCAAAGCCGCCGAGGAACATGGCGATGACGCAGCACTGGACATCCTGATCCGCGCCGGGCTGAAGGCGCTGGCCAAATGAGCGAGGAGCGTTTCCTCTCGGGCGAGCGTGCGGCGGAAGACGCCGTCGAGGCAACCCTGCGCCCGCAATCGCTGGACGATTTCACCGGCCAGCAAGCTAGCCGCGAAAACCTAAAAATCTTCATAGCCGCCGCCAAACACCGTGGCGAGGCGCTGGACCATGTCCTGCTGCACGGCCCGCCAGGCCTGGGCAAAACCACGCTGGCGCAGATCGTGTCGCGAGAGCTGGGCGTCGGCTTTCGCGCCACCTCCGGCCCGGTGATCCAGAAAGCGGGAGATCTGGCCGCGATCCTGACCAACCTGCAACCGCGCGATGTCCTGTTCATCGACGAGATCCACCGCCTGCAACCGGCCATCGAGGAAATCCTCTACCCGGCGATGGAGGATTTCCAGCTCGACCTGATCATTGGCGAAGGCCCGGGTGCGCGCACCGTGCGCATCGATCTGCCGCCCTTCACCCTGGTCGGCGCGACCACCCGCTCCGGCCTGCTGGCAACCCCCCTGCGGGACCGCTTTGGCATCCCGCTGCGCCTGATCTTCTATACCACTGCGGAGCTGACCCGCATCGTCGCCCGCCTCGCCGAAAAACTGGCGATGAACCTGACCGAAGAAGGCGCGACAGAAATCGCCCGCCGCGCCCGAGGCACGCCGCGCATCGCAGGCCGGCTGACCCGGCGCATCCGCGATTTCGCCGTCGTCGCCGGGGCGCATCAGATCGACCGCGCCGTGGCGGACGCCGCGCTGACCCGTCTGGATGTGGACCCAATCGGCCTGGACGCGATGGACATCCGCTACCTAAAGCGCCTGGCCGAACACCATAACGGCGGCCCGGTTGGCGTGGAAACCCTAGCCGCGGCCCTGGCCGAAGCGCGTGATACGCTGGAAGACGTGGTCGAACCGTACCTGATCCAGGAGGGTTTTTTGCTCCGCACCAGCCGCGGGCGGATGCTGGGCGATTCCGGCTGGAAGCACCTCGGCCTAAAGCCGCCACAAAATCGCCCCGATCAACCGGACTTATTAGGGGATGGCGTTTGACCCACAGCTACGAATTGCGCGTTTATTACCAGGACACGGACGCCGGGGGCATCGTGTATCACGCGAACTACCTGGCCTTCGCCGAACGCGCCCGGACGGAGATGCTGCGCGATATCGGCGCGCCACATGCACAAATGGTAACCGAACACGGCGTTATGTTTGTGGTGCGCCGCATCAATTTGCACTATCAGCGCCCGGCACGGATAGACGAGGTGATTCGCATCGACACGCGGATCGTCGAAGTCGGCGGTGCGAGCGTAACATTAAGACAACATTTCTGGCGAGACACCGACTCGCTGGCTGTGCTGGAGACCGGGCTGGCCTGCGCGCGCGTCGTGGACGGCCGGGCAACGCGGATTCCAGCGGATTGGGCGAGCAGATTAAAGCGTTGAAAAGGGACAGATAGACAGTGGATCAAACGGTAAATGCTGCGGCGATCGCCGCGCCTTCGGCGAATCTCTCGCTCTGGGGCCTGTTCCTGGAGGCGGATGTTGTCGTCAAGCTGGTGATGTTCATCCTGCTGCTGGCCAGCGTCTGGGTCTGGGCGATTATCATCGAGAAGTCGATCTCGCTGCGCCGCGTCAACCGCGAAGCCAATGTGTTCGAGGACGCCTTCTGGTCCGGCGGCAGCCTGGATGAGCTGTACGACCGCGAAGGCACCGAGCCGACTAACCCAATGGCCGCCGTCTTCGGCGCTGCGATGAGCGAGTGGAAGCGCACCGTGCGCATTGTCGGCGTCGCTATCGGCAATACGGCGGTGAAGGAGCGGGTAGACCGCGCCATGAACGTCACCATCATGCGCGAGATGGACCGGCTGGAGCGTTACATGATCTTCCTCGCCTCAGTCGGCTCTACCGCGCCGTTTGTCGGGTTGTTTGGCACCGTGTGGGGCATCATGCACTCCTTCTCGGCCATCGCCGCCATGCACAACACGGACCTCGCGGTTGTCGCCCCGGGCATCGCCCAGGCGCTGTTTGCTACTGCGATCGGTCTCGTCGCCGCGATCCCAGCGGTGCTGGCCTATAACAAGATCAGCAACGACCTGGGCCGCTTCGCCTCGCGGCTGGAGGGCTTCGGCTCGGAATTCTCCGCCATTCTCTCGCGCCAGACCGAGGAAACCAAATAAATGGCCGGTGGGATGATCGGCCCCGGCAATGGCCGCAAGCGCTACAGGCCGATGGCCGAGATCAACGTCACGCCGATGGTGGACGTCATGCTGGTGCTGCTCATCATCTTTATGGTGACGGCGCCAATGATCACCTCTGGCGTTAACGTCAACCTGCCGCAGGCCAATGCCAAGCCGGTCAACTCCGATGCGACGCCGATCACCATCACGGTGAACGCGCAGAACCAGATCTATCTGCAGAACTCGCAGGTGCAGCTTGCCAATCTGGTCGCGACCCTGCAGCAGATTTCGCAGAACAACACCGATCGCCGGGTCTTTGTCCGGGGCGATAAGGATGTGAGCTATGGCGATATGTTGCAGGTGATGGCGACCATCACCCAAGGCGGATTCACCAAGGTTGCCCTTCTCGCCCAGCAACCCACCACGGGCAAGTAAGCAGGAGCGGAAATTTGGACCGGGGTATGCGGCGCGCCGCGTTCATCTCTTTTGCGTTTCATCTGGCGATTGTGCTGTCGGCGATCCTGGCATTGCCGCCGCTCAAGCTCGATCGCGCCC
>DAOMCN010000099.1:3404-7135 GCA_035427885.1 Acidocella sp.
GAGGCGCACGCCCCAGGTAAAGTTCCCGCCCCAGCCGACACGCCGAAGCTAAACAACGCCAATATGGCCGAAAAGCAGCCCAAGCCGCAGCCGATTCAGGCGCCGCCGCCGCCGCCCCCGCCGCCCCCGCCCGCACCTGAGCAAAAACCAACACCCGCCCCGCCAGCACCCGCGCCCCCGCCGCCGCCGCCGCCGCCGGTGCAGACGCCGAGTGTCGCCCCGACACCCCCGCCCCCGCCCCCACAGCCGCCGCAAAAGACGACGAGCACCGCGGTTCAGCCCAAACTGCCGCTCCCCCCAGTGCCGCAGCCGCCAGCCCCCGAGCAAAGCCCGACGCATCAGAAGCAGGTGACGAAGAACCCTGCGCCCCTGAGCCAGAGCGTGCTGAACACGTTGCTGAAGCTTAAGGCGTTGCAGAAACAGACGACACCGCCGACCGCGCATTACAACCCCGACCAGGGCGGCGCGCCCAACGGCGGCGGCAGCAACCAGAGCACGTCCAATTCCAAGCTCTCCGGCGCGGACCGCAGCGCGATTGGCAACCACGTGCGTCCCTGCTGGACCGTCGATGCCGGCGCGCCGGGCCTTTCCACCTTCAGTGTCAACCTGATGGTGACAACGGACGCGACCGGCACGGTGCGCCAGGCCGCTGTCGCGCCGCAGGACCAGGACAAGCTGAGCGACCCGATCTTCAACGCCTATGCGCAACGCGCCATCGAAGCTGTGATGAACTACCAATGCGCCACGCTGCCGCTTCCATCCTATATGCTGGGCCAGCCGCAGACCTTCCTCTTCAACTTCACCCCCGGCTCTTAAAAGAGGTTTCAGATGAAAATTTCCTCCAGAATTCTCTCGCCATTTTCCCGCCGGAGCCTGCTCGGGACCGGTGCTGCCACGCTCATCGCCCCGGCGGCGCTGGCACAGAGCATGTTGGGGGGAGGGGGCGCGCCCGCCCCCGCCGCAGCGCCTGCCACGGCGCCGGGCAACAGCAATAACGGCCCGGCGATCAACGTCTCGGGCGCGCAGAACGCGCCGATCCCCATCGCCGTCTCGCCGTTCAGCGGCCCCTCTGGCGCCGCCTCCGATACCGGCGGGCGGATTACCGGCGTGTTGAGCGACGATCTCAACCATTCCGGCCTGTTCCGCGCCATCGACCCGTCGAGCTTCGTGCCCAACTCGGTCGTCAATGGCACGCCGGTCTGGCAGAACTGGAGCATTCTGGGCGCGCAGGCGCTGATCACCGGCGATGTCTCGGATCTCGGCGGCGGACAGCTGCGCGTCGAATTCCGCCTCTGGAACGTCGCCAGCCAGGCGCAGCTCCAGGGCACGGCCTACACCACCACCGCCGACAACTGGCGCCGTATCGCGCATATCATCGGCGATGTCGTGTACCAGCAGATGGTCGGCGAGAAGGGCTATTTCGACTCGCGAGTCGCCTATATCTCCGAGGTTGGTCCGGTCACCAGCCCGATCCGCCGCCTTGCGGTCATGGATTATGACGGCGCCAACAGCCAGTTCCTGACCGACGGCTCCGCGATGGCGCTCTCGCCGATGTACAACCCGACCCGCCAACAACTCGCCTTCGTCAGCTTCCAGAACAATAACCCGCGCGTCTATTTGTTCGACCTGCAGACCGGCACGGAGCGCCTCGTCGGCGGCTTTGGCGATATGACCATCGGCCCGCGCTTCTCGCCGGACGGCAACTCGCTGCTGATGTCGGTCTCGCGCAACGGCGGTGCTGCCATCGTGCGGGTCAGCCTGAATGGCGGCGGCACGACCGAGTTGACGGACAGCTCCTCAATCAACGTCACGCCTTGCTATTCGCCCGACGGCTCGCAGATCGTCTTCAACTCCGATCGCGACGGCAACCAGCAGCTCTTCGTCATGAATGCGGACGGCTCGGGCGCCAAGCGCATCAGCTACGGCAGTGGCCAGTACGCCGAACCCTGCTGGTCGCCGCGCGGCGATCTTATCGCCTACACCTTCTGGGGCAGCGATGTCGGTGGGTTCTCCATCGGCGTCATGCAGCCGGATGGCTCGGGCGAGCGCATCCTTAGCCAGGGCTTTTTGGTTGAGGCCACGAGCTTCTGCCCGAATGGCCGCGTCGTCATGTTCTACCGCCAGACGCCGACGGCCAGTGGCCACGATTCGCGTCTCGTCACCATCGGTGTCGATGGTTTCAACGAGCGTTTGGTTGATACCCCGACCAATGCTTCGGACCCATCCTGGGGGCCGTTGCTCGCCTGACTCTCGTCAAAGTTGGCGCTGCGGCGGATGGTCCGTCTCAGCGCCGCAGGGACTGCGCGGGGAAGTTTCTATTTGCAAAATAACCTGTATTTTACATGAACCTTTTAAAATAATGTTGCCTGAAGGACACAGTGTGGATTTACTCCTGACGGTGTTGGCAAATTTGTTTCAGATCAAAGTTTTTCGGTTTTCGCGGGCATAACAGACGTCTCGCATTGATGATCAACTGGGAGACTTTGGACTATGAAAACTTCGATCCGTTTGGGCTTCGCCGCTCTGCTCGCGGCCACCGCTTTTACCCCCGCTCTGGCGCATGGCATTCTGTCCGGGCCCACCGGCTATCAGGCGGGCGATATTGTGGTGCATTTGAGCGCCGTCGGCGTGATTCCTGAAAACTTCGCCAGCTCCGTCGAGACCGGCGGCGCGGTGATTTCGGGCGAGCACGTCCAGGTTAGCGCTGGGATTTCCCCCGAGCTGGACGCGTCCTACTTCCTGACCCCGTACCTCTCGATTCAGGCGATTGCCGCCACCACGCGCCATAATGTTTCCATCGCCGGTCCGGTGAACGCCAAGGTTGGCAGCGCATGGGTTCTGCCGCCGACCGTCACGCTGCAGTACCACTTCCCACAGATGGGCATGATCCGCCCCTATGCCGGTGTCGGTCTGACCGTGGCGTTTTTCTATGACCAGCACGTCGCCAATGGCATCACGAAGTTCGGTGGTCTCTCGACCGGCGTTGGCCCGGCGCTGGATGCTGGTTTTGATGTGCCGGTCATCGGCAACTGGGTCGCTAATTTTGATGTGAAGCAGATCTTCCTCGTCACCGGCACCCATGTGGATAACGGCGCCATCAACGCGCTCACCGAACTGTCCCCGACTGTGGTTGGCGTCGGCGTAGGCTACGTGTTCTAAGTCTGAAGCTTGGCGAAAGCAGGCCGAAATTGGGGGTGGACCGGCGGGTTCGCCCCTTTTTTTGTGACGTGGCCTTGCTTTTTGTGGGGCAATTTGCGATACGCTCCCCTGTCGGCATGGTGCCGATAATTCACACGCAGGGTGCCTTTCCTGGGCGAAGCCCGAGGTCCGGTGCCGTAAGGCCAGACCCTGCGGAGGTATAACCGGATTTATAAGGAAAGTTTTGCTCATGGCATTACCTGAAGTTTCTCTGCGCAATCTGCTCGAATCGGGCGTCCACTTCGGCCATCACACGCGCCGTTGGAATCCGGCGATGGCGCCTTACCTGTTTGGCGTGCGCAACCAGGTCCACATCATCGACCTGCAGCAGACCGTGCCGTTGCTCGAGCGTGCCCTCAAAGCCGTGCGCGATGTAACCGCCGCCGGTGGCCGCGTCCTGTTCGTCGGCACTAAGCGCGCCGCGGCGGATTATGTCGCTGAGTCCGCGCAGCGTTGCGGCCAGTATTACGTCAACCACCGCTGGCTCGGCGGCATGCTGACCAACTGGAAGACCATCACCGGCTCGATCAAGC
>DAOMCN010000100.1:0-6995 GCA_035427885.1 Acidocella sp.
GAGTGTAAAAACACAGACTTGTTACTGTCCAATGATTGGATCAGCACCATAGCGCGCATTGCCGCATCTTGCAGACTAGCCGCGAGCTGGCGGCGGCGTAGGAGCCGGGGCCGGGGCCGGGGCCGGGGCGGGAGCCGGAGCCGGCGGCGCCATTTCAGGCGCTGGCTGCGGTGCTGGTTGAGAAGAACAGGCAGAAAGGAGCGTGATGGGAGCCACAACGGCAAGTATAGCGGCACTACGGACCAGTTTTAAGCTGGTCGCTGACATGGAAATGTTGAACATCCAATACCCCCTTATGATAAATTGCTCGTGGACACGGCAGAATATAAGAGCGATTGTTGCCGAATTAAGTTGATGTTTGGGTGATTTGACAAAAGTCAAGGGGGCGATAGTGCGGGTGTCGTGGAATATGTTAAGATTTCCCCCTCTAAAGTCATTACATCCCACGCGGGCTCAATTATCCCGACGTGACACAATTGTAGGTGGCGCGATCAGCCTTGTCGCAGCATGCTCGCTTGCGGGGTGCGGCGCGGACCCGCCCGATCCGATCTCCATGCGCGCACAGCCTGCCAGTACTGAACTCGGCAACCGGATCTACAATGCGTCTGATTTAGCCATCGTCGGTGAACCGCTGAATGCCGAGCGGCTGAGGCGCTTCTATGCGCGCCACGGCTTCGAGCCAGTATGGGAGACCCGGCAAGCGCAGGCGGATTCGCTCATAGGCGCCGTGATGCGCGCCGGCGACCACGGGCTTGATCCCAACCTGTTCCACGCTGATCTATTGCAGCGCAGAGCGGCACTGCCATCGCTCGATTGCGAATTGCTGCTGTCCGATGCTTTCTTGTCCTATGCAGGTGCGCTTGCCTACGGCGCGGTGCCCGTTAAGCTTCGAGGGCCCAACGAAACTCTGACGCCTGAGCCGGTCGATGTGACTGCCGTGCTTGAGCTTGCCATTGGCAGCCCCGATCCCGGGGCAGCGATCGAGGCGCTGGCACCGACGACACCGGCCTATCTGGCTCTGCGCCGCGCCATGAAAATATATCGTCCGCGTGCCCTGGCCGGTGACTCAGCCGCGACGAGACGCTTGCGCAAGATCGAGGTTAACCTTGAACGCCAACGCTGGCTGTTGCGGCCGCTACCGACGGAGCGCGTCTGGGTCAACGTTGCTGACGAGCGGCTGTTATTTTACCGCGCCGACCAGCCGGTTTTCTCCACGCGGGTCGTGGTTGGCCAAGACGTCGAACGCAATCAGAGTCCTGAGTTTCGCGCGATGATCGAGGCAAGCTTTTTTAACCCTCCCTGGGTCATCCCGAGGGACATTGTTAGCCGAGAAATCCTGCCGCAGATTAGTCGCGATCCAGATTACCTGAAGAAGAATGACATGATCATGCTGGCCAACGGAGAGGCTGAGCAATTACCGGGGCCCGAGGCAGGGCTCGGACTGATCATGTTCGACATGCCAAACCGGTTCGACGTGTATCTGCATGATACGCCAGACAGGGATATCTTCAATCTTGCCAACCGCCGCGACAGTCATGGATGCATCCGTGTACAAAACCCCCGCGAACTTGCCAGCCTGCTGCTGCAGCAACCGATCAGTACAATCAATCAAGAGATCGCAAAGGGTAGCACCACCGAACGTAATTTGCCCGTACCCGTGCCCGTATTCGTGGTCTATCAGACTGCGTTTTTGGATACCGAAGGGACGTTGCAGTATCGTTCAGATTTCTACGGCCGCGACGCCCAAATTTGGCAGCAACTGCAGAGCAATTCTAATGGGTGAGCGCCTGTGGCGCGGCCTCCTTCGTCATGCAGCGTATCATGTTGGGGAGGGCTAGAAACGACGTAAATGAACCACAGTGGGCGTGTTGTTGTCGGGACTGAAAGACGCAGTATGTCTGCCCTTGAGATCACCTTTCGGGACAGTCGCCCCAGACGCGCTTCGTGACCAGAAAACTGACCCACCACCCGCCGGATGTTATCATGGTTATCACCGAAAAACCCGCCAGGGTGGCCAAAATATAATGCTTGTCCAACGCATTGGCGGTGGCAACAACCGGCGCCAGCCAGTTAACCGGCTTAAACCTTGCGCGGCGAGAGATGCACGCCCGCGATCATGCAGCGCACCGAACCGCCCGCCAACTCGATCGTCGGCACCGAAAGCGGCAGCAGGCTCGCCACCCGCTCAATCTCGCGGCGCTGCTCAACGGTCAACGCCCGCAGTGCGCGCGTCGACAGCGCCAGGATTTTCCCCTCCCGCCCCTGCAACTCGATGGCGTTTCCGGCGAACTCGGAAATCTGCGTCTGCGAGAGCGCGATCATGCGCCGCCCGCCCGCCTCCAGCCGTTCAACGATCTCCGCACGCCGCGCCGCGTTCTGGATCGTCTCCAGCCCGATCAGGCAGATCTCGCTGCCGATGCCCATCAGCACATTGGTATGATAGATCGGCTGCCCCTGCGCGTTGAAGGCATCGAAGACGATCGGCTCGAAATTGAAATGCGTGCAGAACCGCTCCAGCGCCACCGCGTTGCACCGATTGGAGCGCGCGGCGTAGGCCACCCGCTCGACATGGTCGAGCACCATCGCGCCGGTACCCTCAAGGAACACGCCGTCATATTCCAGCCCGGAATAATCGATGACATCTTGCACCCGGTACCGCTGTTTCAGCAGTTCGATGATATCCCTCCGGCGCTCCTTCCGTCGGCTTGGCGCATACATCGGGTAGAGGGCGATATGCCCGCCGATATGGGTGGAGAACCAATTGTTTGGAAACACCGAATCTGGCGTATCGCGTGTCCCATCCTCAAAGAGATGCACGCGCACCCCAGCAGCCTCCAATTTTTCGACAGCCTCGCTCACCTCCGCATAGGCCGCCTGGGCAATCTCGCCGGGCGTGCGCGCGGTGTCGTCGGTCTGGAAGCTGTTGTCCTGGGCGGTGTCCGCATTGGGAGAGAAATGATGCGGGCGGATCATCACAACGCTACGCGGGGATTGTACGGAGAGCATGGGGCTTTTCCTTTGCAAATCAGCCAATAGTCATCAGGCTGGCATTGCCGCCCGCGGCGGCGGTGTTAACGCTGATGGACTGTTCGGCGAGCAGGAATTCGAGCGGATACTCCCCGGCGCGCCCGCCGTCGCGCGGGAGGCTGTGCACCGCGATGACCGCATGGGTCTGGCGCGCCATCGCCGCCATAAAGCCGCGCAGCGCCGCACTATCGCCATCGAACAGCGCCGCATCCCCCGCCGCATCCCCCGCCTCCTCAATCTGCCGGGCCAGCGCGCCGGGCAGGTCGCGCAGCACCGCGTAATCACCGAGACCGGGCACCAGCGCGATATTCCCGGTGGCAAGACACGCGGCAATCTGGCGCAGCGTTTCCGCCTCGCTATCCGCCCGGCACAAAACCTTGCCGCGCGGCAACAGCCGGTATTGGTTCTGCTCGCCCACCGGGCCAGCAAACACAATCTCGCCCCGGCCAGGAGCCTGCGCCGTGTACCCGGCCAACGCGGCGGTCTCGACCTTGCGCGCTTGAAGGGTGGCAATGAACAGCGCCAAAGTTTCGGACGGCGCGCCCAAAGGCAGGCCCGAGAGGGCAGGGCGCTCCGCCAGCAGACGGCGCAGATAAAGCGGCCCGCCCGCCTTCGGCCCGGTGCCTGAGAGCCCATGCCCGCCAAACGGCTGCACGCCCACGACGGCGCCGACGATGTTGCGGTTCACATAGATATTCCCGGCATGAATCCTGTTCGTGACATGCGTGATCGTCTCCTCGATGCGGCTATGCACACCAAAAGTCAGGCCGTAGCCCAGCGCATTGACAGCGCTGATAACGCGGTCGAGATCGGCGCGCTTGAAGCGCAACACATGCAATACCGGGCCGAACACCTCGCGCCCCAGCACGTCGATTGCGGGAATTTCAACCACCGTCGGCGCGACGAACCAGCCCTGCGCGCACGCCTTGGGTAGTTCCGGGGCGAACACCGGATAGCCACGCTCGCGCATCTGCTCGATATGCGCGGTAATGGTCGCGCGCGCCTCGGCGCTAATCACCGGACCGATATCGGTGGCCAGATGGTCGGGTCGCCCCAGGCTAAGCTCTGCCATCGCGCCGTGCAGCATGGGGAGCAGCCGTGGCGCTATATCCTCCTGCACCAGCAAAATCCGCAAGGCCGAGCAGCGCTGCCCGGCAGAGTCGAAGGCGGAGGCGATGATATCGGCGACCGCCTGCTCGGGCAGGGCAGAGGAGTCGACGACCATCGCATTCTGCCCCCCGGTCTCCGCGATCAACGGGAGCGGCAGGCCGCGCGCATCCAACCGCTCGGCAAGCTGCGCCTGGATTGCACGGGCCACCTCGGTCGAGCCGGTGAACAAGACGCCGCGCACCCGCGTATCGGCGATCAGCGCCGCGCCGATATGCCCGTCGCCGGGCAACATCTGCAGCGCTCCCGGCGGCAGCCCGGCCTCGAGCAGAAGATGCACGGCAGCGGCGGCGATCAGTGGCGTCTCCTCCGCCGGCTTGGCCAGCACGACATTGCCCGCCGCGAGGGCAGCGCTGATCTGGCCAACAAAAATCGCCAGCGGGAAATTCCACGGGCTGATCGCCACCACCGGGCCGAGCGGACGATGCGTAGCGTTGTCAAAACTTTGCGTGATTTGCTGGGCATAATAGCGCAGAAAATCGACCGCCTCGCGCACTTCGCCGATGGCGGCAGGAATGGTCTTGCCCGCCTCGCGGACAATCAGCCCGACCAGCGTGGATTGCCGCCCCTCCAGCAGATCCGCCGCTCGGCGCAACACCGCGGCGCGGTCCTGCGGCGGTGTGGATTGCCAGATAACCGCGCAATCCTGCGCAGCCCCAAACGCGGCATCGACCATCTCTGGCGTTGCTTCACGCACCAGCCCGACCTTGTCGCGCAGATCGGCGGGGTTGAGCAGCGGGCGCGCCGCCGCCTCGAACTCCCCTGTGGCGAGGATCGGCCCCGCCTGCCAGTCCTCATGCAACCCCGCCAGCGCCGCTGCCGCGAGCGAGCCGAGGCGTTGTTCGTTCGAGAGGTCGAATCCGGCGGAGTTGGCGCGCTGCTCACCGAAAATCGCCCGAGGCAGGGCAATTTTCTCATGCGGCGCGCCGAGCGGCACAATTTTGCGCGCCGCACTGACCGGATCGGCGACCAACTCATCCACGGTGATCCTCGCATCCGCGATCTTGTTAACGAAAGACGTGTTCGCGCCATTCTCCAACAGGCGGCGCACAAGATACGCGAGCAGCGTCTCATGCGTGCCGACCGGCGCATAAATGCGGCATGGACGGTTCAGATATTGCGGCCCGACGACCTCCTCATAGAGCGGCTCGCCCATGCCGTGCAGGCATTGGAACTCATATTGCCCTTGGTAGAAATTCTCCCCCGCCATCGCGTGGATACTCGCCACAGTCTGCGCATTATGCGTGGCGAATTGCGGGAAAACCGCATCGGGTGCGCCCAGCAGCTTTTTCGCGCAGGCGAGGTAGGAGACATCCGTATGGATTTTACGGGTAAACACCGGAAACCCTTCCAGCCCGTCGAGCTGCGCGCGCTTGATCTCTGAATCCCAGTACGCGCCCTTGACCAGCCGCACCATGAGCCGGTGCTTGGAGCGATGCGCGAGGTCGATGAGGAAATCCAGCACAAAGGGTGCGCGTTTCTGGTACGCTTGCACGACAAAGCCGATGCCGTTCCACCCCTCCAGCGCCGGGTCGAAGCACAGACTCTCCAGTAGATCGAGCGAGAGTTCCAGCCGATCGGCCTCCTCTGCGTCGATATTCAGGCCGATATCGTAGGCGCGCGCAAGCTTGGCCAATGCCGCCAGCCGGGGTAGCAGTTCGCTCATCACCCGCTCGCGCTGGGCGCGGGCGTAGCGCGGGTGCAGGGCGGAGAGCTTAACGGAAATCCCAGGCCCGTCGTAAATCCCCCGCCGCCGCGCCGCCTTGCCGATGGCGTGGATCGCCTGCTCGTAATCGCGCAGATAGCGCGCCGCATCCTCGGCGGTCAGCGCCGCCTCGCCCAGCATGTCGTAGGAGTAGCGGAACCCCTTGCCCTCCCATTTTCGGCTGTTGGCGAGCGCTTCGGCAATACTCTGGCCAACAACGAACTGCTCGCCCATCAGCCGCATGGCGATATGCACACCGCCCCGCACTACCGGCTCGCCGCTGCGTGCGACCAGCTTAGTCAGGGCCGAGGACAGGCTGGCCTCGCTATTGGTGGCGGCGAGCTTGCCGGTGAGCAGCAGCCCCCAGGTGGTGGCGTTGACGAAGAGCGACTGGCTTCCCCCCAGATGGCTCTGCCAGTTGCCCGAGCCGATCTTGTCGCGGATCAGCGCATCGCGTGTCGCGCTGTCGGGGATGCGCAGCAACGCTTCGGCGAGGCACATGAGCGCAACGCCCTCCTGGCTGGAGAGCGCGTATTCCTGCAACAAGGTCTCGACGATGCCGCGTGTCCGCTTGGCGCGGAGCCGCACCACGAGGTTTTTCGCGGTATCCTGGGCGGCGCCCGCGAGCTTGGGCGGCAGGGTGGCATGGGCGATGAGTGCGGGCACGCAATCTTCCTCGGGTCTGCGGTAGGCGGAGGTAATGGCGGCGCGCAACACGGTCTGCGGCTGCACATCCTGGGCAAAATCCAGAAACGGCATGACGGAGGCCTCCTCTTCCGGCGGCGCGCCCTCGCTCTCGCCCGCTTCGGCCAGACCGCTCAGGCTCTCGCCGCGCTCCAGCCGCTCCAGTCCGCTCACGATCATCTGCTTGACCACCCAGTGCGGCGTCCGGCCCTGCTGCTCGGCGGCGTGCTTCAGCCGCAAGCGAATCTGTTCATCCAGTTTAACGCCGATCGTCACGGTTGCCATAACGCTCTCCAAAGGTTGTACTGATTTTTAATCGGTGGTTATACCATTTAAATAGTAGGTACAACTTTTAAAATCTAAAGGTTGTACCTTTTGCGGTATCGCCACGCAAGGCGTATCACACGCGGAT
>DAOMCN010000101.1:0-6958 GCA_035427885.1 Acidocella sp.
CGGTTAAGGTGAACGTCGCCCGTAGCCCCGAAGAAGCAGAGAAGCAGGCGCGTGGCGAGGCGATCGCCGCCGAGCCGGATGAGAAGCCCGAACTCGGGCCGCTGTACGGCGAGGAAGAGACCGCCGAAGAGGCGTAATCTTTCTGTAAAATGACGATAAATTAAACGGCCTCCGCAACTATTGCGGAGGCCGTTTTGCTTTGTGCATCTTTTTTTCTGCAACACAATTCTTAGCTATTCATAAACAACTCGGGGGCGGATGATGCGGCTCTTCAGAAGTTTATTGGATCGCGTAATCAGGGTCGGCGATGCTGCGACCGTGCGGCACTTGGCGCTCAATCCCGGCCTTGCCTTCGGCGAAGCTTATATGACCGGCGGCGTCACCGCCGTGGAGGGGACGATCCACGACGCACTTGCCGTGGTGCTCGATAATCTCAACCATCAGAACATGCCGAGCTTGGCGCTGAACGCCGGCGTCTCGCGCCTGCTGCGCCGGGTTTTTCAGGCAAACGACGCAGTGCGCGCGCGCCGCAACGTGGCGCACCACTACGACCTCAACGGACGGCTCTACGCGCTCTTCCTCGACCGCGACCGGCAGTATTCCTGCGCCTATTTCCAGCGTGGCGATGAGACGCTGGAAGAAGCCCAGGCTGCGAAGAAGCGCCATATCGCCGCCAAGCTGAAACTCAACCGGCCAGGACTTGAAGTGCTCGACATTGGCTGCGGCTGGGGCGGTACGGCGTTGACCCTGGCGCGCGATTATGGCGCGCGTGTTACCGGGATTACGCTTTCAGAAGAACAACTGATCGAAGCGCGCGCCCGTGCGCAGGATGCAGGGCTGGCGGATCGGGTCAAATTCGAACTGATGGATTACCGCGCGATGGAACGGCAATTCGACCGAATTGTCTCGGTGGGTATGTTCGAGCATGTCGGGGTGCCCAATTACCCGGCCTATTTCGCGACGCTCAAGCGTTGTCTGAAGCCCGACGGCGTCGCGCTGGTGCACTCGATCGGCCGCTTTTCTGGGCCAGACGCGACCAACCCCTGGATCACCAAATATATTTTCCCGGGCGGTTATTCGCCCGCGCTCTCCGAGGTTCTCGCCCCGCTGGAACGCTCGGGCCTGCTCATCGCCGATATCGAGATTCTACGTCTGCACTACGCCAAGACAATCAGCCATTGGCGCAGGCGCTTCGCCGCCAACCGCGACGCCATCGCCGCGCTGTATGACGAGCGTTTCTGCCGGATGTTTGAGTTCTATCTCTCCGCCTCGGAGTTGGCCTTCCGGGTCTCGGACCATATGAACTTCCAGCTCCAGATCGTGCGCGACCGCCATACGCTGCCGTTGACGCGCGACTATATGAGCGAGGAGGAAACGCTGGGTCGCTTCGCCACCGCTTTGCGCTAGTCGCCGCCGCTCGACAGCAAGCCGCTTTGCGCTAAATTCGCCCCATGAAATTTCCCTGGGCCAAAACCAAGATTCCCGTCCTGCTCCTGCGCGGCACTATCGCCTCGAAGCCAGGCGCCGTGAACCTCGAAGCCGTCACCCCGGCGATTGAACGCGGCTTCGTGCTGGCCAAGCGGCACAAGAAACTCATCCTGGCGATCGAGAGTCCCGGCGGCTCGGCGGTGCAGTCCGACCTCATTGGCCAACTCCTGCGCCGCCGCGCCGAGGAAACCGGCGTCGAGATAACCGCCGTCATCGGTGATGTAGGCGCTTCGGGCGGGTACTGGCTCGCCTGCGCCGCCGATAAAATCTACGCCAACCGGCTCTCCATTGTCGGGTCCATCGGCGTCGTCACCGGGGGGTTCGGGCTGGATAAATTCATCGCCAGATACGGCATCGACAGGCGGCTGTTCACCGCGGGCGAGAACAAGGCGCGGCTGGAGGTGTTCTCGCCGCTGCGCCCGCAGGACGAGGTCTTTATCCACGATCTGCTGGACGAGGCGCATGAGATGTTCAAATCCTGGGTGCGCGAGCGCCGAGGTGCGCGGCTGACGTCCGAGGAGAACAAGGTTTTCGACGGGGGGTTCTGCTCGGGCGAGCGCGCCCTTAAGCTTGGGCTGATCGACGGGCTGGGCGATGTCGATACGCTGGTCAAGCAGCTAGGGGGCAAGGACGCGAAGCCTGTTTGGCTACGGCCCAAGCCGCCGCGCGGGATTATGCGCTTCCTCACGCGCAGCGCCGTCGAATCCGCCATCGACATTGCCGAGGAGCGCCTCGCCGCGCCGACGTTGCGATGAGCTTGACCGCGCGGCGCGCGACGCCCGAGGATTGCGCCTTACTGCTGGAAATGTCGCGGGACTTCCACCTCGAGGACGGCTCGCCGCTGGATGCGGCCGCGCAAGCCACGCTTGGCGATGTCTCCGCCGGGGTAGCGCTGGCGCCGGCCTATCTGCTGCTGGAGAACGCGGCCGTGGTCGGGTTCTTTATTCTCACGCTGGGCTACAGCGTCGAGAATGGCGGCACAGACGGGTTCATCGACGATATTTACCTGATCCCGCAAGTGCGCGGCCGGGGCTTGGGCAAGCAAGCCGTCGCCCTGGCGATGGAAGAGGCGCGAAAATGCGGCATCCGTGTGCTCTTACTGGAGGTCGAGGCACAGAATGATCGCGCCTACAACCTTTATCTCAACGCCGGGTTCACCGACACCAAACGCCGCCTGCTGCGGCTGGTTCTGGCGCAGGAAAACGATCCAGACTGAGGATCAATCAGCGCCAGACGGTCAGCGCGCCAATCAGCAACAGTACTGCGACGATCAGCACCACGTTGATCGACAGAAACTTGGTGAAAAATTTCCACCCTTTCTGCGAGGTCGTATCGAAGAAATCCGTCGGCGGCAGGGGGGTATCTTTATGCGTCTCGGTGGCCATGTCTTTTTTCTCTCCCGGAGAAATATGCTTGGCTGGGATTTAGAGTTTCGCGCCACCTTCTGGCAAGGGGATTCTCACACTCAGCGTTGCCAGCGCCTCGGGATAAATGCGGTGTTCCTGTTCCAGCACGCGCGCCGCCAGCGTTTCCTCCGTATCACCCGGGAGGACGGGCACTTCGGCCTGCGCCAGAATCGGCCCATCATCCATGATTTCCGTCACCAGATGCACGGTGCATCCATGTTTTGGCTCCCCCGCCGCCAGGACGCGGGCATGGGTATCCAGTCCCGGATAGTTGGGCAGCAGGCTGGGGTGGATGTTTAACATCCGCCCGGCCCAGCGCCCGACGAGATAGGGCGTCAGCAGGCGCATATAGCCCGCCAGACAGACGATATCGATTTTTTCAGCCACCAGCACGGCGTCGATCGCGCGTTCATGCGCCTCGCGGTCCTTGCCGAAGGGTTTCGCCGGAACCGCCACCGCCGTTATCCCCAGCTTGCGCGCAAACGCCAGCGCCGGGGCGTCGGCCTTGTTCGAGACCACCAGCACGATCTGAGCCGGGTAGTCCGCGCCCTGCGACGCGCGGATTAGCGCTTCCATGTTGGAGCCGCGCCCGGAGCAGAAAACCGCGACCCTAGGCTTCACGCAAACAGCCTCTCGACGCCCTCGACCAAGACGCCTTCGGTCGCGGTGACTTGACCCAGCATGAAGGGCGATTCGCCCGCCGCGCGCAGGACACCCATCGCGGCGTCGGCATCCGCGACAATCAAGGTCATCCCAACGCCGCAGTTGAACACGCGCAGCATCTCTTCCGCCGCCACGCCCGCAACCTGCGCCAGCCAGGGGAATACCGCGGGCATCGGCCACGGGCCTTGCAACTGCGCGCCGTGCCCCTCGGGTAGCGCGCGCGGCAGATTGCCCGGCAGGCCGCCGCCGGTGATATGCGCAGCCGCCTTGAGCAACCCGGCCTTGTGCAGCGCCAGCATCGGCTGCACGTAAATCCGCGTCGGCGCCATCAGCACCTCGGCCAGCGTCTTGCCCGGCGCGAAGGGGGCGGGCGATTCCCAGCCCAACCCGGCATCCGCGATGATCCGGCGCACCAGGGAGAAGCCGTTGGAGTGGACGCCCGAAGAGGGCAACGCCAAAATCGTGTCCCCGGCCTGGACACCTACGGGCAACAGCGCGCCACGCTCGGCGGCGCCCACCGAGAACCCGGCAAGGTCGTAATCCCCTTTAGCGTACATGCCCGGCATTTCCGCCGTCTCGCCGCCAACCAGGGCGCAGCCGGAAATTTTACAGCCCTGTGCGATCCCGGCAATCACCCGGCTCGCCGCCGCGACATCCAGCGCGCCGGTGGCAAAATAATCCAGAAAGAACAGCGGTGCCGCGCCCTGCACGACGAGATCGTTGACGCACATCGCCACCAGGTCGATGCCGACAAAATCATGAATTCCCGTCTCGATGGCGATTTTTAGCTTGGTGCCGACGCCGTCGGTCGTCGAAACCAGGATTGGGTCCACGAACCCCGCCGCCTTCAGGTCGAAAAGCGCGCCAAAGCCGCCCAGACCGCCCAGCACGCCGGGGCGGGTCGTCGCCTTCGCCAAAGGCTTGATCGCCTCCACCAGCGCATCGCCGGCCTCAATATCCACCCCGGCATCCCGGTACGTCACGCTGGTCATGTCAGCCTCCGATGCGCTAAGCCTATCTCATGGCTTCGCGATTTCACGCCGTTAAAATTCTGCCGCTTTTCAACACAGGCCATAGCTGCGCGCAATCGCTGGAATGCACCTCATGAAAGATGTATCGCCCATTCTTGTCCACGCGCGTAAGGTACAATGGCAGCGTTTGGCCCTTATGGCCGCCATTCTCCTGGGATTATGGGAGTTTTTCCGGCTGTTTTCGGGGATTCTCACGCCTTTCGTGGTGGCGGCGGGGCTTGCTTATTTTCTTGATCCTGCCGTCAGCCGGCTGGAGAGAATTGGCCTGCGCCGTTCTGCCGGGGCGTTTGTGCTACTGGCCGTGTTCGTGCTGTTCGTTGCGCTATTCGTGTTGCTACTCTACCCGGTCATCGCCAGCCAGGCCGCGGTCCTCATCACCAACCTACCCTCTTATATCCATACCGCGCAGACCGATTTCGGCAGGCTGGTGATCGACCTGCAACGCCGGCTCGGCCCCGGCGCGATGAGCCAGAAGCTGCGCGACCTCGCTGCCAATCAGGCCGGAACCATTGTCTCCTTCGCCGGGTCCGCCGCCACCAACATCATTGGACGTGGCTTTGCCGTGGTGAACATCCTTACCCTGCTTGTTATCACGCCGATCGTGACCTTCTATCTGCTGCGCGACTGGTCCGCCATCATCCGCCATGTCGATAACTGGCTGCCACGCCCTTACGAGGGCGTGATCCGCGCCCAGGCGCTGGAGGTCAACCTCATCCTCGCCGCGTGGATTCGCGGCCAAGCGATCTGCTGCCTCGTGCTCGCGGTAGTTTATGCCGTCGGCCTGACCGTGATCGGGCTCGATCTTGGGCTGATCGTCGGCCTTGCGGCGGGCGTGCTCTCGTTCATCCCCTATGTCGGCACGCTGACCGGCGCCGTCACCGCTATCTTGCTCACCCTCAACCAGAATCCGAGCTGGCACGGGGTGCTGCTGGTGCTAGCCGTATTTGGGTGCGGCCAGGCGCTGAACGACTACGTGATCCAGCCCCGCTTCCTCGGCGACCGCGTCGGCCTACCCGCCGTCTGGGTGATTTTTTCCCTGTTCGCGGGCGGTGCGGCGTTCGGCTTCCTCGGCATCATGCTGGCCGTGCCGGTTACCGCCACGCTTGGCGTGCTCGCCCGCTTCTGGCTGCGCCGCTACCTGCAAAGCTCGCTCTACCTCGACGTCCCGCCACAGCCATGAAGCAGCTCTCCCTCCCTTTTGCCGATGAGACCTGCTACGCCGCCGAAGATTTCTGCGCGGCACCTTCCAACGCCCTGGCGCGGGACTGGCTCGCCCGGCCCGATTCCTGGAGCAACGGACGACTCGTGCTCTGGGGCGAACCCGGCTGCGGCAAAACCCATCTGCTGCATGTCTGGACCAAATCGCACAACGCCACGCTGCTCAACGGCCCGGAACTGCGCGGGCTGATCCGCCCGCGCGGGCCGGTCGCCGTGGACGATGCCGACATTGTCCCCGAACCCACCGCGCTGCTGCATCTGCTCAACGCCGCCGCCGAATCGGGCTATGCCGCACTTATGGCCTCGCGCCTGCCCCCGGCGCGACAGTCGATCAAGCTCGCAGATCTTGCCTCGCGCCTGCGCGCATCCGAGACCGCCGAGATCCGCGCCCCGGAAGACGAACTCCTGGCCCAGCTTCTCGCCCGCCTTGTCGCCGAGCGTCAGCTCATGCTGAGTCTGCCGGTGCGCAACTTCCTGCTCACCTATCTGCCGCGCACCGCCGCCGCCCTGCGCGAGGCCGTGGCGCGGCTGGACCGGATCACCCTCGACCGGGGCATCAAAATTACCCGCCAGCTTGCCGCGGAAGTTATGCAGGATATGCTCGATCTCTGAATTAAGATTAAACGAAACTGTTACAGAATCGTCATCCCAAGCATAAATCAGTCTGATATAGAGAGAGGTCATGGATCAAACCGTCGCAGCCCCCGTCCCTCAGATCAGCCTTGACGACCCCACCCGCTTCATCAACCGGGAACTTTCCTGGCTCGACTTCAACTTCCGCGTTGTCTCCGAGGCCGAAAACCCCCGCCACCCGCTGCTTGAGCGACTGCGCTTCATCTCCATCAGCGCCTCCAACCTGGACGAATTTTATTCCGTCCGCGTCGCCGGGCTGATCGGCCAGGCCCGCGCCGGTATCCTGGAACGCTCCGCCGACGGCGCCACCCCGGCCCAGCAGCTCCACGCCATCAACATCCACGCCCGCGAATTGCTGATCGCGCAGCAGAAGGCCTTCTCACATGTGCGCGCGCTGCTCGCGGCGGCAGGCATTGTTATCTGCTCGGCCACCCAGCTCACCAGCGACGATGCGCATTTTCTCGATAGCTACTTCATGGAGCGCGTCTTTCCCGTGCTCACCCCGCTCGCGGTGGACCC
>DAOMCN010000102.1:0-6926 GCA_035427885.1 Acidocella sp.
CAAGGACGCCTTCCACCTCGCGACCATCCGCGCCACAATCGCGCAAGACGCCGCCTACGAGGCGTTCACCGCGCTGATCGGCGCAAAGCTCTCGCGCGCCGAATTTCACGCCACCCTGACTGGCGAAAAAGCGCATACCCATCTCAACGCCGCCCAACTCCTCGGCGGTGCGCAGCACGGCGACTTCACCTCCGTTGTCGCCCATCGCGCGCCGAACTGCACCTCGCGTCAGAGCGTGAAATCCGTCCTCACCGGCGCCGCCCACGGCGTTTTCCAAGGCCGTATCGAGGTCGATCGCATCGCCCAGAAAACGGACGGCTACCAGATGACCCAGGCGCTGCTGCTCTCGCCGGGCGCGGAAATGGACATCAAGCCCGAGCTGCAAATCTTCGCTGACGACGTGAAATGCAGCCACGGCGCCACCATCGGCGCGCTCGACCCCGAGCAGATTTTCTACATCCGCTCGCGCGGCATTCCCGAGGACGCCGCCCGCGCCATGCTGATCCGTGCCTTCCTCGAAGAAGCCTTAGAGCCCGTCACAGACACCCTCGCGCGCGACTTTTTTGAGACTGCGATCGACACTTGGTGGAGCGCGAAATGAGTGCCCTCATCCACACTATGCCCTTAAACCTCGCTGAAATCCGCAAGGATTTTCCGATTCTCTCGCAGCAGGTCCACGGTCGCAATCTGGTCTTTCTCGACTCCGGCGCCTCCGCGCAAAAACCCCGCGCCGTGATCGACGCGATGGTCCACACGATGGAAGCGCAATACGCCAACGTCCATCGCGGTCTTCACTGGATGTCCGAGCGCACCTCGGACGCGTATGAAGCCGTGCGCGACAAAACCGCGAAATTCCTCAACGCAGCCGCGCGCGAGGAAATCGTCTTCACTCGCAACGCGACCGAGTCCATCAACCTCGTCGCCTACACCTACGGCCACGCCATCCTGAAACCGGGCGACGCCATCGTCGTCTCCGAGATGGAACACCACGCCAACCTCGTGCCTTGGCAAATCCTGCGTGACGCCCACGGCGTGGAACTGCGCATCGTCAAAATCACCGACGCGGGAGAGATCGACTTTAACTCCCTCGAAGAACAATTCGCCGACGGCAAGGTAAAACTCCTCGCCATCACCCATATGTCGAACGTGCTGGGCACCTACACGCCCGCCGAGCGCCTATCCGCCTTCGCCCACGCCCACGGCGCGAAAATCCTGCTCGACGGCTCGCAGGCGGTGGTCCACCGCCGCGTCGATGTGCAAGCCCTGGACGCGGATTTCTATGTTTTCTCCGGCCACAAACTCTACGGACCAACCGGCATCGGCGTCCTCTACGCCAAAGCGGAACTCCTGGACGCGATGCCCCCCTTCATGGCGGGCGGCGACATGATCGCCCATGTATCCTACGAGAAATCCACCTGGGCCAAACCTCCGTACCGTTTCGAGGCGGGCACCCCCGCGATCATCGAGACCATCGGCCTCGGTGCCGCGATCGACTACGTCGAAGCCATCGGGTTCGATGCAATCTCCGAACACGAACGCCTCCTCACCGAACACGCGCTCGGCACGCTCTCGGCCATTGATGGTTTAAAAATCCTGGGCAGTGCGCAAGACCGCGGCGGCGTAATCTCCTTCACGATGAAGGACGCCCACGCCCATGACATCGCGACTCTACTGGACCGCCAGGGCATCGCGGTGCGCGCCGGGCACCATTGCGCCGAACCGCTGATGGGCCGCCTCGGCGTCTCCGCTACCGCGCGCGCCTCTTTCGCGCTCTATACCACGCTGGATGAGATCGACGCACTGGCCACCGGCCTACAACGCGTCAAGCAGATTTTTTCGTGAAGGAGCCATCTCATGGATGATCCGAAAATGGTCCCGACCACAACCTGGACCCCCGATGGCGAAACCTCGGCCGTGGTGAGCGAGGAAGCCGTCCTCAACGCCATCGCGACTGTTTATGATCCAGAAATCCCCGTCAACATCTACGAACTCGGCCTGATCTACGCCGTGGAAATCGCCCCGACCGGCAACGTGAAGGTCGAGATGACCCTGACCGCACCCGCCTGCCCCTCGGCACAGGAACTGCCTGAGATGGTGCGCGCCGCTATCGCCTGTATCGACGGTGTGGGCGATATCGATGTTGAAACTGTCTGGGATCCGCCCTGGGACCCGAGCCGTATGAGCGAGGAAGCTAGGCTTTCCCTCAACATGTTTTAAGGTAGAATCAGATGAGCAGCACAACCACCGCGCCCAAACCCCGCCACGCCTTGCCCCCGCTGATGCAACTGACAGACGCCGCCGCCACGCGCCTTGCCGCGCTGTACGAAAAAGGCGAGCGCGGCAAATACCTGCGTATTTCCGTTTCCACCAAGGGCTGCTCAGGCATGTCCTACGACATGAATTGGGTGGACGCTCCTGGCGCGCAGGATGAATTGGTCACCAGCCACGGCCTGACTCTCCTGGTTGATCGCAAAGCCACCTTGTTCCTGATCGGCACGACGATGGACTACAAAACCGACAAGCTGACCGCGGGCTTCACCTTCGAGAACCCGAACGAGAAAGGCCGTTGCGGCTGCGGAGAGAGCTTTCACATCTGAAGTGCGGCGTAACCCAGCGAGAAAGCCAGCGTCGCCACGAGCCACAACGCCGCGGGCAACATCTTCCAGCTCCGCGAAAACCCGAGCGCATAGCAGGCTTTTAAGAGGTTGTTGGAGCCAGAGGCAATCAACACGGCGCTGACGATCGCCCCCTGGCCGATGGCGAATTTTCCGTCGAGCAACGAGAAAATGAACGGATCGATATCCGAAAACCCAACCACAAAGCTCAATAAATGCAATCCGCTGGCGCCGAAATGCGCGGTAACGAAATTGGTCAGCGCGGCGAAGGCGACAAACAACCCGGCGAAAAGAAACGCGACCGGCAGATCGAGTGGATTAGCAGAGACCGCCTGATGCGCCGCCTGCGGTGCGCCGCGCGCTCGCCAGATCAAAATCCCGGCAACCGCCAGCGACGCCGCAAATATCCCGATGAAGGGAATCGCCAGCACCCGCGCCGCATCGGCATGGCCGAGCAACACGATAACCACCAAGAGGCGCACGTACATCATCGCGGTGGCGATAACGACAGCGGCAGGCGCAAGTGCCGCCTGCGCCGGTTGGCTCCGCGCCGCGCGCGCGAGCACGACGGTCGCCGCCGTGCTCGAATACGTCCCCCCCAGCGCGCCGGTGAGCAGCGTCCCCGCACGCGGAAAAACATAGCGATGCGCAAGATAGCCAAGGTAAGAAATCCCTGAGATAACCAGGACCGCCGTCCAGACTTTGGTGTAGGTAATGCCTGCAAGATACGGAATATCCGAGGCCGGAAGCAGCGGATAGATCAGCCCGGCGAGGATAAAGAACTTGGCGAGCGTAACCCCCTCCTCGGGCGGAAACGCATCGGATAGTTTTCGGATTTGCGCCTGTTCGCCAAGCGAGATCAGAATGACCACGACCAGCGCAGCAATCACCGCCAACGGCGCCACCAACACAAACGGTCCCAACGCATAAGCGAGCAGCGCGATAAACGCAGGCAACAGCGAAGCATCGCCCCCTTTAAGCCGCTGCCGGTAATCGAACACGAGCAGCAGTCCGACCACACCAAGCCCGACGCCAAACGGCACCGCAGCGCCCAGCGTCCACAACACAAACCCCAACGCTGCCAGCAGCGTAATCGTCCGCGTGGTGCCAAAGCCCAGCGCCACCGTCTCCGCGGCATCACTTCCGCGCCGCCGGTAGGCGTGCAACTCCAGCCCAATAATAAACGCCAGCGCGACGGTGCTGAGAAACCCCGCCAGCAGCGGCGGCAAAAAATCGCTCATGCCATGCGCAGCACGGCCAGCCCCTGCTCCAGATCTTCGATCAGGTCGTCCACATTCTCCAGGCCGATATGAAACCGCGCGATCTCGCCCTCGAACACGCCGCTCCCGGCGCTGCGCCGGATTGTCCCCGTTGTCGGCAGGACCAGGCTCTCATACCCGCCCCAGCTTGCGCCAATACCAAAGAGCTTCAGCGCATCAATCATCGCGACCACCGCTTGCGCCGAATATTCCGCCTTGAACACGACCCCGAACAGCCCGCACGCGCCGGTAAAATCGCGTTTGAAGAATTCGTGCCCCGGACAATCGGCAAGTGCGGGGTGCAATACCCGTGCCACCTCGGGCCGGTCGGCGAACCAATAGGCGATGCGCAACCCGGCTTCCTCTTGCGCCTTCAACCGCACATGTAGCGTTCGCAGGCCACGCAGCGCCAGCCAGCAATCGTCGGGCGAGGCATAAGCGCCAAGCTCCAGCGCCCCCTGGCGCAGCCAGTGCCAGTCCTCCTCTGTGTTCACCGTCACCGCGCCGAGGATAATATCCGAGTGCCCGCCTGCATATTTAGTGAGCGCCTGAATCGAGACATCGACCCCATGCACGAAGGGCTGGAAATGATACAACCCCCAGGTGTTATCCATGAACAGCTTCGCCCCTGCATCATGCGCGACGCGCGCCAGCATCGGGATATCCTGAACCTCGAACGTATGGCTGCCCGGGCTTTCGGCAAACAGCACCCGCGTATTGGGGCGCAGCATGGCGCGGATCTCGTCCTCGCTGAGCATCGGGTCATAATAATCCGTGGCGACCCCGTAGCGGTGAAGCAGCCCGTCACAAAAAGTCCGGGTTGGCCCATAGACCGAGTCGGGCATGAGCACATGATCGCCCGCCTTCAGATAGGCCAGCATCGGCACGGTAATCGCAGCGAGGCCGGAGCCTACGACCTGGCAGTGCGTCCCGCCCTCGACCTCGGCCATAACTCGCTCCAGGGCGAAATGCGTCTCGTTGCCGTACAGCCCATAGATCTCGATCTGCTCCATCCGGCGCTTGCCGGTGGTAAGTTTGGTCGCGATGTTCGGGTAGAGCACGGTAGAGCCGCGTACTAGCTTCGGGTTCACGAACCCATAGGACTTGGTTTCCTTGCGCCCGCCCTGCACCAGCGTCGTTTCTATTTTCTTCGTCATTTATACCTCGACCGGCGTATCGTCCCGGCTACCCCATTCTGCCCATGAGCCATCATAAATCGCCGCTTCGGGCAAGCCAGCGACCACCAGCCCAAGCGCCAGCACCGCCGCCGTCACCCCCGAGCCGCAGCTCGTCACGACCTTGCGCCCATCGCGCACGCCGAGTGCGGTAAATTTTTCGCGCAGTTGCGCCGCCGGGCGCATCCGCCCGTTTTCAAGCAACTCACTGAAGGGCAGGGATTTCGCCCCCGGAATATGCCCGCTGCGCATGCCGGCGCGCGGCTCGGGCACACTGCCGTCAAACCGCCCGGCGGCGCGCGCGTCGAGCACCAGCTCCGCCTCACTGGTCAGATTATCGCGCATTTGGTGCAGCCCGCGCACCATCTCGGCGCGGAAGCCGGCGGTAAAATCCCCCACGACAACGGGCGCCGCTTCCCCGGCCGCCAACGCGCCGCCCTCGGCGATCCAAGCAGGTAACCCGCCATCGAGGACTGCGACTCGGTCATGGCCGAAAACCCGGAACATCCACCACAATCTGGCGGCAGAAAAAATCCCGCGCTGGTCATAAACCACGACCTGCGAGGACTTGCTGATCCCAAGCGCTGCCATCGCCGCGGCAAAATCCGCCGGGCTGGGCAGCATATGCGGCAGCGTGCTGGCACGGTCCACAACCGCGTCGAGATCGAAGAACCTCGCCCCCGGCACATGGCCCTTACAGAACAGCGCGGCGGCGTCCATGTCCTCGTTTGGCAGATAATAGGTAGCGTCCAGTACACAAAGCCCGGCCTGGTCCAATGTCGCGCGCAGCCATGCGGCGGAGACGAGCGCTTCCATCACGCCCGCGCCGTGGCCACCAGCGCGCGTACCCGTTCGGCGGCTGCGGCCCCTTTTATGGCCTCGCGCCAAGCCATTTCGGCAATTCGCTGATGCGCTGCAACGGCGTCTTCCGCCCCGGTGATCATGGCGATGCCCGATTGCATGCCGGGCGCGGCGTCGGTGGGGAAGGGGTTGATGGCAAGCGTCGCCCGTTCGCGTGAGCGCAACAGCGCGAAAGGACCATTTGGCTCCCCCTGCGCCATCAGCCCGAGTTGCAGCCCGATCGGCTCGCTCTCCATCAGATTGGCGACCTGCTCCATCTCGCGCATGGCGGCCTCGCGCGCCGCAACGCGCAGCCGCTCGCTGACGGCAACGTTTCCGGCGATGCCTTCAGTGAGGAACTTCTGGATCGAGCCGATGGTCAAAATACCGATAATCGAAGGTTTGCGCGCGGCGTACATCCGTTTGCGCGCGATGAGCACCCCCATCAACTGCTCAGCGGCCGCGCGGGCGATGGTGCGGTCGGGGCTCGCGGAATCCGCGTTTTCCTCGAAAATCTGCGCCAGCACGGAGTCGTACTGGTCGGTGGAGGTGAGGTAGCAGATCGGACCGAAGGCCTGAAGAATCTGGTCGGCGGTCTCCTCGATCTGGCGGATGCGCTCCACATAGCCGATTGGCTTGGCGTAGTACTCAACCCCAATGCCCAGAAGAGTCAGCGGTGAGATCTTTAGCAACTCCGCAAGCCGGTTGACGGTGTCGAGCTTAATCACCTCGCCTTTCTCGTATCGATACAGCGCGGCGCGAGAAACCCCGAGGCGTGCGGATATTTCCTCAGCCTTCAGCCCGGATTCCATCCGGTATGCCCGCAATTGCTGGCCAATCTCATTAAAGCGCATAACTTAATTTACCTCTTAGTTTCGCGGTACCACTGTTGTTTGTGTTTGCATCAGGTACTTTGATCTCAGAAACAATCAGCGCATCGCCTAAAAAGTTATTTTTGCACATATTGTCGAAAAATACAATATTTTGTCGATTGTAATGAGATTGTCGTTGCGAACCGGCGGGCCTTGCCGCTTAAC
>DAOMCN010000103.1:0-6925 GCA_035427885.1 Acidocella sp.
AGGGCAACACCGCAACGCCATGCGCAATGGTGTCGAGCCAGGGAAGAGCGTCGATGACGTATTGTGGGAGATTAAAGCCATGCATTCCGACGAGTCCCGCCAGCAAATCCTCGCAGGCCCCGACATTTTTCGCCCGAAACGGTATCCAGGCGAACAACACGCATAGCAGCGTCATTGCCCAGGCAGCGGTACCGGGAAGCGGCCGGCCGAGGCGCCGCCAAAGGCTGTGGGCTACCAAATATATGCCATGTAACCCGCCCCACAGCACGAAGCGCCACGCCGCACCATGCCAAAGCCCGACCAGCAGCATCGTGGTCATTAGGTTGGCAGCGTGGCGCGGCCAGCCTCGCCGGCTGCCGCCTAGCGGAATATAGACGTAGTCCCGGAAAAACATCCCGAGTGTAATGTTCCATCGCCGCCAAAACTCGCGGACTGTTCGCGCTTTATAGGGGCTGTTGAAATTCATCGGAAAGCTGATACCGAACATGCGGGCCAAGCCGATCGCCATGTCTGAATATCCCGAAAAATCAAAGTATATCTGTAGACTAAACGCAAGGAGCGCGACCCAAGCCTCGACCAGCGATAGCGGGGCATGTTCAGCGGCTGCGGCAAATCCCGGATTTGCAAAGCCAGCCAACGAATCGGCCAGGACAATTTTTTTTGCCAAACCAAGCAGAAACAGTTCCAGGCCTTCAGCTACTCTTTGGTGCCAAGCTTGGCTTGGCAACACCGCCTGCCATTGCGGCAGCATTTCGCGCGGTCGAACAATTGGACCGGCGATTAAGTGCGGGAAAAAGCAAACGAAACAGGCATATTCGAGTAACGTGGCGCGCCGCACATCCCCACGTTTCACATCGACCAAATACATGATCTGTTGAAACGTAAAGAAACTTATCCCGAGCGGCAAAACGATCCCGCCAAATGGCGCCGGAAGGCCAAATATCGAGGCCATGAAGCCCGCATATTTAAAAAATGCAATGCTGGATAAGTTCGCGAGAATGCCGATCACAAGCCAGGGCTGTTGCGATTTGGTCGTCTGTAGGACAAGCCCGAGACGATAGTTGACCAGGACCGAGCCCAACAGCAAGGCTAGAAAGACCGGATCCCACCAACCGTAAAACAACCCACTACAGGCCAAGACCCAAGCCAAGGGCCAGCGTCGGTCAGTCTGGCCAAGCAGAAGATAACCGGCCAACGCGCAAGGCAGAAAACCAAACACGAACACCTTGGTGTTGAATAACATCCGCAGTATGCCCGCTTAAGTTGTTAACATTTCGTTTAGCTTGTCAATGGCGAGCGCGCAATTGGACCTGGCTCCCAGCAGTGGTATATCGCCGCGCCACCGGAAACGGACCAGATGAACGAAACACCAAACCACCCCGCCTTGCTTCCCGCAGGGTTGTCCGATGTTTTACCGCCGGAGGCGGAGCTGGAGGCGCGGTCGATCCACGCGATCATGGATTGCTTCGCCGCATGCGGCTATGCCCGTGTCAAACCGCCGCTGCTCGAATTTGAGGAAAGCCTATTCGCCGGCTCGGGAGCCGCCACCGCCGATCAGACATTTCGGCTCATGGACCCGGAGAGCCAACGCATGATGGGCTTGCGGGCGGATACGACGCCACAAATTGCCCGGCTGGCGACCACGCGGCTTGCCGGTGCCCCGCGACCGTTGCGCCTGACCTATGCCGGGCAGTGCCTGCGTATCCGCGGAACCCAGTTGCAGCCGGAACGTCAGATTGCGCAGGCCGGGATCGAGCTCATCGGGCATGATACCGCCGAGGCGGATGCCGAGATCATCCTGACCGCCATCGAGGCTTTGGCAAGCATCGGATTGACCGGCGTGAGCGTCGATCTCACCGTCCCGAGGCTCGTTCTCCACTTGCTGGAAACCTTGCCGGAACGCCTGCGGCCCGAGCTTGCCCGCGCCCTAGACCGTAAAGACGCTGCTGCCGTATCGGAGTTGGGCGGAACGGCAAGCCGTGTTCTGTTGAGCCTGCTCGCCGCGACTGGCGCTGCGGAGCGGGCAGTACCGGCGCTCATAGCGCTCGACCTTCCGGCCGACGCCAGCATCCAAGCCAAGCGGCTTGCCGAGACGGTCGCCGCGATCCACGGACACCAGCCAGGCCTGCGCATCACGATCGATCCCGTCGAATTCCGCGGCTATCAGTACCACACCGGGGTCTGCATGACCTTGTTCGCCCCCGGGCAGCAAGCCGAGCTCGGCCGCGGCGGCAGATATCTATGCGGCGATACCGAACCTGCCACCGGCATTACGTTGTATCCGGACACCATCATCCACGCTGCTCCAACCGCGGCCCTGCGCCCAAGGCTCTATTTACCGTACGGCAGCGACCCGGCTCATGCCGCACAGTGCCGGCGAGAAGGCTTTGCGACCATCAACGGGCTGGTACCTGGGCTTGACGATACAGCAGAGGCAGCACGCCTCGGCTGCAGCCACATTTTTAACGGCGGCCGCACGCTGCCGCTTGCAAGGAACTAGCATGGCCAACGTAACGATCATCGGAGCGCAGTGGGGCGACGAAGGCAAAGGGAAGGTCGTCGACTGGCTCGCGAGTCGGGCAGACATCGTCGTGCGCTTCCAAGGCGGGCATAATGCAGGCCATACGCTAGTCGTCGGGAACGAAACATATAAGCTCTCCCTCCTCCCGTCTGGCTTGGTACGCGGCAAGCTCGGTATTATCGGCAACGGCGTCGTCATCGACCCAACCGCTCTGTTGAGCGAGATCGAGCGTGTGTCCGCGCAAGGTCTGGCGATTTCTCCCGATAATCTGCGTATCGCCGACAACGCGCCGCTCATTCTTCCGCTGCATGCGGCACTCGATGGCGCTCGCGAAACCGCGCGCGGTGATCGTAAGATCGGCACGACAGGGCGCGGGATCGGCCCCGCCTACGAAGACAAGGTCGCGCGGCGGGCCATCCGGGTCTGCGACTTGGCAGAGCCCGAAACGCTGTCGATCAAGCTAGACGAGCTGCTGCTGCACCACAACACGCTGCTGGCCGGGCTTGGCGCACCAATCTTCGACAAGGCCGAGCTGCTGGCAGGCCTCATTGCGCTGGCGCCTAAAATCCTCCCCTTCGCGGAGCCCGTCTGGGAGCGTCTGGCAAGCGCGCGGCGTGACGGCGAACGGATCCTGTTCGAAGGCGCGCAGGCGGTGATGCTGGATGTGGATCACGGAACTTATCCGTTCGTGACCTCCTCCAATACCGTCGCCGGCAACGCGGCGGCCGGCAGCGGCATTGGTCCGGATGCTGTGGGCCGCGTGCTCGGTATCGCGAAAGCCTACTGCACCCGTGTTGGCGCCGGGCCATTCCCAACGGAATTACACGATGCAACAGGCCATCTACTCGGCGAGCGCGGACACGAATTCGGTACGGTCACAGGCCGCAAGCGGCGCTGCGGCTGGTTCGACGCAGCGCTGGTCCGCCAAGCGGTCAAGGTCGGCGGGATCGACGGGCTCGCGCTGACGAAACTTGACGTCTTAGACGGCTTCGAAACGCTTCAGATCGGAACCGGCTATCGCCTTCAGGGCAAAATCTACCGGCATCTGCCCGCTGCCATGGCAGCGCAGATGGCCGCCGAGCCGATCTACGAAACGCTGGAAGGCTGGCAGGACTCCACCCGCGGCGCGCGTTCCTGGGCAAATCTGCCGGCCAACGCGATCAAATACGTCAAGCGCATCGAGGAGCTGGTGGAAGCGCCGGTTACCCTTCTGTCCACCAGCCCGGAACGTGACGATACGATCCTAGTACAAGATCCCTTTGCGGATTAGGCGAGCGGCTCAACCAAGCGCTGCGGCAACCGCGCGCTTGGCCATTACCCCGACGAGATGCGCCCGATAACCCGCACTGCCGTGGATATCGCCATTCATAAGATCGAGCGGCGTCTCGACGTGGTCGAGCGCCTCTGGCGTGAAGTTCTTGTCCAGCGCCTGCTCCATGGCGGCGTGACGAAAAACCCCAGACTGACCAGCTCCGGTCACGGCAACACGCGCGCCAGCCGCGGTTTTTGCGGCGAAGACACCGACCATGGCGTAGTGCGAAGCTGGATTCGCAAACTTGGCGTAAGCTGCTCGCTCCACCCTCGGAAACCGGACCTCCGTGATGAGTTCGCCCGGTTCAAGGGCGGTCGCGAACATACCCAGAAAGAACTCGGCCGGGCTGATGCTGCGGTGGTTCGTTTGAATCATGGCATCTAGCGCCAGGACCGCGGCGGGATAGCAGGCCGAAGGATCATTATTCGCTAGCGAGCCGCCCAGCGTTCCCCGGAAACGCACCTGGCGGTCTCCAATATTCCCCGCGAGCTCCGCCAAGCCCGGGACCGCTCGCCGGACCATTTCGGAGGCGGCGATTTCGCCGTGGGTGGTCATCGCGCCGATCACCACATGCTCGCCATCCTGCCGAATGCCCGCGAGCCCAAGGCCGGCAAGATCCACGACAACGGATGGCTTATTGAGCCGCTGCTTCAGCACGGGAATGAAGGTCATTCCCCCGGCTAGCGCCTTAGCTTCAAAATCGTCAGCGAGGAGCTGACTCGCCTCCGTCAGAGTTCGGGGTTTGACATAGTTGAAATCATACATTGCGGTATCCTCCGGCTATTCGGCCGCTTCCAGGGCAGGCTTGCCATGCATCAACGGCCAAGCGGCGGCGACGGCTTTAACGATGTTGTGATAGCCGGTGCAGCGGCAAATATTGCCCTCCAACCCAGCCCGGATTTGGTCCTCGCTCAGCCCTTCCGGATGGCGCTCCACCAAATCGATGGCGCTCATCACCATGCCGGACGTGCAGAACCCGCATTGCAGAGCATGATGCTCCCGAAACATCGCCTGCATCGGATGCAGGGAACCATCGGGGCTCGCCAGCCCTTCGATCGTCGTCACCTCCATACCGTCCGCCTGAACCGCAAGCATTGTACAGGATTTGACGGACTTTCCGTCAACCGTGACAACGCATGCGCCGCATTGGCTGGTATCACAGCCGATATGGGTGCCGGTAAGGTCCAGTTGCTCGCGCAACAATTCCGTCAACAGAGTTCGTGCCTCGACATCCGCGGTCACAGGCTTCTTGTTCACCATCAGATTAATCTGAGGCATGTCTCGCTCCATTCTTCAGTGCCGTGCGGGAGTAAAAGAGCGCCGCCGAGGGTTGCCGTCAAGGCGGGGGGCGCGGCTTGCTCTTATCCGCGCTGTTGAGTAGCGCGTCAGACGCGATGGGCACACTGCGAAATCTCGGATCGGGCGCACGAACAGGCTTGCACCGTGCTTGGCGGCCGGACTCGTCGATCGGTACATTCTTGCGTTTCGGCTTGGTTGGGACGGTCGGGCTCGGCTGGGATACCGTCACGGTTTATGCGTTGCGTGGTCTAATTGGCCTATATGCTGCGGGTGCCGCGGGTTTCGTCGTGGCCGCCACGTCGAACTGGGCCCTAAACCGGCTCTGGACCTTCAGACGCAACGCCCATGCGTCCATGCACACACAATGGGCGCGGTTTTTGATGATCAACCTGATAGGATTCATATTTAATCGAGGCGTTTTTTTCATTCTGATCGCTGAAACGCTCGAATGCCAGCGCGTCCCCTTACTGGCAATCATGGCTGGCACCGCATCAGGATTATTTTTTAATTATTTCCTTTCCAAACGATTTGTATTTCGGTAATACAACCATAAGTAAAATTAAATTTCATACACACAACCAGAGGAAATATGGGAGCGAATCAGGGAGTTTCCCCCTACCCGTCCTTGGCAAGCGTACGGCGCGGACAAAGGCGTGCGGGTCCATTTAACGCCTCCCAGCTTGCGCTTGCTTGCTCAGACTTCGGTTCGATTTGTTTGTTTCCAGGAGCCGAGGAACATCTCACCGCGTCACCTCCAAGCGTGGCCCAGGAAGCGGGATTTTGGACCTTGTTGGCGGCAGCCACAATTGTTCTCGCCGCTTCGCACGGCGCCTACCGACGTCGCGGATTGGTGGCCATCGGCCCAATCCTTTTCTGGTTTTTGGCGACATTCGTGTTTATATTTGTACTGGCGTCCCTTGCCGGACGCCAGGGCAGCATTCCCCCTGTCATTTCGAGACCTGTTTGGGTTTTCATTACCACGACTGTGGTGGCTTTCTGGCTAGCGGGTTCGCGGGCTGCGCCGCAATTTGGTTTCTTATATAGAACGGCTCCACAGCGCCCTGCGAATAAGGCGATTATAATATGCTTTGATCAACTGCCGGGCGGCTTGGTCACAACCCTCAAAAAAGCGTTGCGTTGCAAAGTCGTTGTGATCTCACATCATGCAGAATCCAATTGCGGGCATGCGTCGCCTCTGCCCTACGCCAAATCACAACGCCTCAACCAAGTGCTCCGGGAACAAAAGGTCGCAGATGTTGTCGTCGTCCAACCTCCGGGGATGGCGCCGTATTCATGGCTCACCAGAGAAGACGCTTTACCGGAACTGCTTGCGTACCCGACCCGCTTATGGCTCGCGCTGGATGTCGGTGACGACCTGCCGCGACCTCTGATATCCGCGGAACCCAGCTTCAGGCTCATCCCCCTCTTATGCCATGAGATCGTCCACTCCTCGAACGTGGTAAAGAGAGTCTTCGATATCGGCCTAGCAACCATCTTGCTCGCGCTGTTTTGCCCCCTGATAGCCACTTGCGCCATGCTGGTCCGGGCGAGCGGGCCAGGGCCGATCATTTTCCGGCAGAAACGTGTTGGCGCTCATGGGCGGATTTTCACCGTTTTAAAATTTCGAACGATGTTTCATCAGCCAGAACTCGCCTTTTCTCCAGCGATTCGAAACGACCCGCGCATCACAAGCATTGGACGTTTCCTCCGCCGCACGGCGCTCGACGAATTGCTACAGCTGGTCAACGTATTGCGCGGCGAAATGTCCCTTGTGGGACCCCGACCGCACGCGG
>DAOMCN010000104.1:0-6919 GCA_035427885.1 Acidocella sp.
CTGCTGCAGGGTCTCCATCGCCGCGTTGAAATCGCCGCGCAGCTTCTCGTACTCGGCGACGAATGTTTCCTGGAGCCGGTATGTCAGCTCGCCGGATGAGAGGTTCTGCAGCCCGGTCGCCAGAGAGCCAACCACGAATTCCAGCTGACGGTTTGACTCCTCACGTTCGCGGGCGATCTTTTCGCGCTCCGCCTCGGCCGCCTTGCGCGCTGATTCGACCTCTTGCTCGAGCCGCTGCTTCTCGATCGCCGCATTCTTGAACACCAAAACCGCCTGCGCCATCCGGCCGACATCATCCTTGCGGACCAGACCCGGAATTTCCGTCTGCAGCGCGCCCTTGGCGATACGCTCCATGCTCTGCGTCAGCTGCGAAATCAGCGTGGAGACGGAGCGGCGCATCAGATAGACCACCACGATAACGGCCAGGAAAAACGGCACAAAAATCAACGCGAGATTATAAAGCCGGTGCATGAACGCCGCCCATATATCGTTGACATAGAGCCCGGACCCGATCGCCCAGCCCCATTGCGGCACACCCTCCATGATGCTGATTTTCGGTTCAGGGACCGTCGAACCGGCTTTCGGGATGTAGTAATGGTTGAAGAACGTCCTACCCGCGATCGCCGCCTGGATCATCGGGGCATCGGTCAAATGCCCATAGATGTCGTGCGCCTTCGCTCGGTCGGTTCCGATGAGGGCCTTGTTGACGTGGACAATGGCCGTGCCATCGTATTTATCAGCGAAATAGTAATCCCCGCCATCGAACCGCGCGGCGCTTAGCGCCGCCAAGGCGGCCGCCTGGGCCTGGGCGGTGGTCATCTTGCCGTCTTCGGCGAGTTTGACGAAGCCTTCCGTCGTACTGACACCGGCATCGACGATGGATTTGAGTGCGGTCTTCTTGGCTTCCAGCCCGGCATGATAGGAATCATCAAGGCTGATCCCCAATGCCGATACGGTCAGAAAAATCCCTAGAAGACCAATAATCGTGAACTGTGCGGTGATCGATAACCGGGATAACATCTGAACTCTCCCCTTTTGAACGACGATGAATAATCAAGTATTTCTATCTCAGAACAGCTCCAGCGCACCGGCATCATACGGCTGTATCGTCGGCTCGCCGCGCAAACGGTCGGCCAGTTCCGAAAGCGTTACGTCGCGCAGCGCCGCTTCGACATCAGCGCTCCACACCGGCGGCACCTGCGCTTGCAGAGACATGAGAATGCTCGCCACGCCGGCGAGCCGCTGCGCGAACAGGTCGAGACTCTGGACGTTGCGATGACATTCGACATCGTCGGCCAGGCGCAGCAAGGCAGGCGCCAGCACCGACTGCAACCGTTCGGCCAATTCTCCGAGGTTTGCGCATTCCGTACCCAGACGCGCAAATATGCTCTGCAGGCTGATGATCGCCGGGTCGGATTGGGTTAATGTTTCCACCTTCATCTCCGCCCTCAAAACAGCTCGACCAAGCCGGCATTGCCCGGCGATTTTTGCAACGCCGCATCGCGCTCTTCCTGGAAAATCGCCTTCGGCTCGTGCTTTAGAAATGCCTGCCGGGCGCGGCCCGAGCTCGGCCAGAACTGGATGCGCCGGCCATGCGAGCCGCGCAGGCTGCCGCCGATCAGCGGAATATTTTCGGCGCGCAGGAAGCGCTCGGTGAACGCGGCGTTGAGTTCGCCGACATCGGTCAGCCCCTGCATCATACAGGCGCCGCCGAATACTTTGGCCTGTAACCGGCCGCGCTGCGCGCCCTTGCGCAGCAGCCCGTTGACCAACAGCTCCATCGCATACACGCCATAGCGCATCGACGCGCCGGCTGATTCTCGCGCGTCCCGCTCGCCGCCCGGGAGAAGAAAGTGATTCATGCCCCCGACACCCGCCTCGCTATCCCATATACAGGCCGCGACACAGGAGCCGAGCAGGGTCGTCAGCACCACATCCGGGTTGCTGTCGACATGCTGCTCGCCCTGCACGATGTTGATGCGGCGATATTGTTCCAATGTCTTATCCAAAGGAGCCTCGCCGTGTCTGCAGCGGTCGCTCTGCGGCGGCCAGTTTGATCCGGCGGCAGACATCAAACGTGTTCCTTGCGTTTCACGTTGGTAACCTGCAGCAGATGTGCGGCAATCCGCTCCAGCGGGTATTGTCGCGTCACCGCCCCGATTTCGTACGCTACTTTCGGCATGCCGTAGACGACCGAGCTGCTTTCATCCTGGCCCACCGTCGCCGCCCCGGCACGCCGTAGGCCGAGCAGCCCTTCAGCGCCGTCCCGGCCCATGCCGGTGAGAATCACACCGATCGTACGATCGCCGACATGCTGGGCCAGTGATTTGAACATCACGTCCACCGAAGGCCGGTGGCCGTTCATGCGTTCGGCATCGCTCAACCGGCAGCGCGGAACCGCCGACTTCGTCACTTCGAGATGCAGATTTCCCGGTGCAAGATAGATATGTCCGGAGATCAGCGGCGCTCCGTCAACCGCCTCGGCGACCTCCGCCTGAGAGAGCTTGTTCAGACGCTGCGCAAAGCTCTTGGTGAATGTCGGCGGCATATGCTGGCTGATCACCGTGGGTGGGCAGTTCTTCGGAAATTCCGAGATGATCTTAATCAACGCCTCGACCCCGCCGGTCGACGCGCCGATGCCGATGATGCGGCCGTCCGGCGCATACTCCTCCGGCTCCGCGTTGCCCGCCAGGCTGTGCCGCCGAATCACGTTGCGCGATTTCGCTGCAGCCTTCACGAGCTCGGCCAGCACGTCCAGGCTATGCGCATTGGCGATACTGGGCTTGGCCACGCAATCTACCGCACCGATTTCCAATGCGCGCAGGGAAACTTCCGCCCCTTCCTGCGTGAGCGTCGACACCATGATCACCGGCGTCGGACGCAGCCGCATGATCTTCTCGAGGAAGTCGAGGCCATTCATGCGCGGCATCTCGATATCGAGCGTGATAACGTCCGGATTGAGCCGCTTGATCACCGCGCGCGCCTCATTTGGCTCGCCAGCGAAGCCGACCACTTCGATCTCCGGATCCGCCTGCAAGGTGTTCGCGATGAATCGGCACATCGTCTCGGAATCATCAACGATCAGTACCCGTACCGGCTTGCTCAACTCCGCCTCCAACCTAGCGGCCGATAGGTCGTGATGCCGTCGCTGACGAGCAGGCTTTCCGCGGGCCCAGCGACCCGCTCAGAATGACCGATATACAACGCCCCGCCTGGGGTGAGCAGCGGCACAATCCGCGACCATAATGTGGCCTGAGTCTCCGCGTCGAAATAGATCACGACGTTGCGGCAGAAAACCGCGTCGAACCGGTTCTTCATCGGCCATGCGCCGATCAGGTTGAGCTTCTTGAACGTCACCAGCGTGCGTAGTGCCTCGCCCGCCTGCATCGCGCCATCCCGCCCTTCCAGCGGTTTGAACCAGCGCTGCCGCAAATCCTGCGGTACGTCGGACATGACGCTGCGATCGAAAATACCAGATTGCCCCTTTTCGATCATGTTTTCGTCGATATCGGTCGCCAGAATCTTGACGTCATGCGAGGCGGCGTCGGGGAATATCGAAAGCAATGCGAGCGCGATCGAATACGGCTCCTGGCCGCTCGAACAACCTGCCGACCACACGCGCACCCGGCCGCCTTGCACGGCATTGTTGCGCCAAGCCGGGATCAACGCCGTCTTCAGATGGTCGAAATGATGCGGCTCGCGGAAGAAGCGCGTGACATTGGTGGTCAACGCGCGGATCATGGCGCCGCGCTCTTCATGCTCTTCCGGGTTGGCGACCAGCGCACAATATTCCTTGAAGCTGCGTAGCCCGAGCTTCCTCAAGCGCTTGGCCAAGCGGGAATAGACCAGATTCATCTTGTTGTTTTGCAACACAATTCCGGCCTCGGCGTGCACGATCGCCGCGATGCGCTCGAAGTCACGCTCGGTCAGCAGAAACTCGCCGGCTTCGGTACCGCCAGCAGAGGCGGGCGAACCGGCTTCGGTCAGGTTGGTCGTCATACCGTCTCTGGTTCGAGTGCCGGCAGCACGTTTTCCAGCGTGATCAGGCTGATCATGCGGTTATCGACCGACAGCAGGCCACGGACAAACAGCTTCAGCATCGGCGAGGACACGTCCGGGGTGGGGTGGATCTTAGCCTCGGTCATCGTCAGAATATCCGACACGGCATCCACCAGCAGACCGATCTGTTGCGCCCCGCTTTGCACGACGATGATCACGACACGCTCGGTCAGCTCCGTCTCCGGCAGGCCGAGACGCACGGCAAAGTCGACAACCGGCAACACCGAACCGCGCAGGTTGATCACGCCGCGCACGAAGGGCGGCGATTTCGGCAGCGCGGTGGTCTGCGTCCAACCGCGGATTTCCCGCACGGTCATGATATTGATACAGCATTCGAGCATGCCAACGCGAAACGCGATCAGCTCGCGTGTATCCCGATGCCCTGCCGGAGAATCAAACATAGGTCATCTCGTTTTTTGAGGAGGTTTCGGTAGTTTCGCCATCCGTGAGCCGCCCTGCCTCGGTGCGCGTCACGGAGACGATGGTGTCGATGTCGAGAATCAGTGCCACGCGGCCATCCCCCATCACGGTCGCCGCCGCGATGCCGGGCACCGCGCGATAGTTTGCTTCGAGGCTCTTGATCACCACCTGGCGCTGGCCGTCGATGGCATCGACCAGCAGCACGACGCGCCGTCCGCCTTCGCCTTCCACCAACAATGCCACGGCCTTGGCCATATCGATCGGTGCCTCGCTATAGCCTAGAACTTCGGCAACATCGATCAGCGGTATGTAGCCGCCGCGCAGCGACAGTACCCGCAGCTGAGAATCCAGCGCATGCACGTTTTCCGCCTTCGGCTTGAGGGTTTCGATCACCGTCCCAAGCGGCACGATCAGCGTGTGTCTGCCGACTCGCACCACCATGCCGTCCAACACCGCTAAGGTCAGCGGCAAGCTCAAGGAGAAGGTCGAGCCCGCGCCGGGTATGGAGGTGATGGAAATGCGTCCGCCCAAGGCCTGCACGGATTGCCGCACTACATCCATGCCCACACCACGGCCGGAAATGTTGGAAATGGTCTGCGCCGTCGAAAATCCGGGCAGGAAGATGAGGTTGTCGATCTCGTTATCCGTCAGCTGCGCGTCCGCCGCGATCAGGCCGTTGTCGATCGCCTTTTGCTTCACACGCGAACGGTTGATACCGCCGCCGTCATCGGAAACCTCCAGCACGATCCGGCCCGAGCGATGCGCCGCACTCAGCTTCACGGTTCCCTCGAGCGGCTTGCCCGCCGCGGTCCGGCCTTCCGGCGATTCCAGCCCGTGATCGATGGCGTTGCGGATCATATGGGTCAGCGGGTCGGCAATTCGCTCGATCACGGTTTTGTCGACTTCCGTGCCCTCGCCCTCGGTGAGCAGACGCACCTGCTTGCCGGTCTGGTCGGCCACTTCGCGCACCAGCCGGGGCATGCGCATGAAAACCGAGCGCACGGGCTGCGCGCGGATCGCCATCACGCTATCCTGAATTTCGCGCGTGAGATGCTCCAATTCTTCGAGCGCCATCGCCACGCCCGAGGCGCGTGTGATGCCCGCTTCCAGCACCCGCTGGCTCAGCATCCCTTCATTGATGACCAGTTCACCGACGAGATTGATCAAGCGGTCGACACGGTCGAGGTCGACACGGATCGTGGCACTCACCGGAGCGCCGGCCTCGGCCTTCGCCGCCATCGCCTCCACCGGGCCGGCCGCGGCCTGTTCAACATGGGCGGCTTCAACCGCCGGCGCTGCATCCTCCGTACCGGGCGCGTAGATCTCGAAGTCGATGCCCTCCCCGCCCGGCGCGTAGATCTCGAATTCAAATCCTTCGCCGAGTTCGAACCCGTCCCCGACTTCGGCGGTCGCCGGCGCGGAAATCTCGAGCACACACTCGTCTTCGACAAATTCGAAGACATCGCGGATCGCCGCTTCGTCGCAGGCGGCATGCAACGTCACCGTCCAGGCGAGATAGGCGCCCTCCGGGTCAAGCTCCGTCAATGCCGGCAGAGTGCTGTCATCGAGCGAAACTTCGGTCCGGCCGAGCCTCGCCAACTCACGCAGCAACGGCAAGGCTTCATTGGCGTTGGCATATAGTTCCGCATGGGGCCGAAACGATATTACCCAGATCTTTTCCGCAGGTGGTGCAGCGGGCGCAGCCGCCGGCTCGGCCTTGGCTGCGGATGCCGCCGCAGTTTGCGTCGCACCCGGCGAGATCAGGTGGGTCAACGCCGCCACGACCTTCTGCGTTTTTTCCTCGTCGGCCGGCGCTTCGCCCCGCGCCGCCCGCACCACGTCGCTCAGCGTATCGGAGGCCTGCAGCAGGACTTTGATGACCTCTGGCGTCGCATTCAGGCGGCCGCTGCGCACCGCATCCAGCGTGGTCTCAAACACATGCGCGAACTTGACCAGCTTATCGAGTGCAAAGATTCCCGCACTGCCTTTGATCGAATGCACGGCTCGAAAGACCGCGTTGACGGTCTCTGAATCGGCGGCACCGCCATCCATACTGGTGAGCCCAGCTTCGAGTTCCGCAAGCTGTTCCTCGCATTCCTGAAAGAACGTCTGCTTGATAGCGGCCATTGGATCCAAGGTTGTCGCTCCCGTGCTCAGGCCGTCACGCGACGGATCGCCGCCACAAGTTTCAACGGGTCGAAGGGCTTGACGATCCAGCCGGTAGCACCGGCGTCTTTCGCGCGCATTTTCTTTTCCGCATCGACCTCGGTGGTCAGCACCAGCACCGGCGTGCTGCGCCGTCTTACGTCCCGTCTGACCGCCTCGATGAACCCGAATCCATCCAGACGGGGCATGTTGATGTCGGTCACGATGACATCCGGCGTTTCGTTTTCAAGCACTTCCAACCCGTGCACGCCATCTTCTGCCTGCACGACGCGGT
>DAOMCN010000105.1:0-6914 GCA_035427885.1 Acidocella sp.
GCAATGCATCATTTAATTCCGAACGGATTGAGCGCGGGAGACGATCCCGCCCCAGGAAATCCCGCTCGACGCTGCATGCGCATCTTGATTGTCGGGCCGCAGAAGCCGTGATAGCCTTCGCTTCGGTATCGAATGCCGTGGCGGCCCGCCGCGCATCAGGGCACCCCCTGAGTTTGAGGGCAGAACAACGATCCAAGGAGAACCCAATATGTGGCATAAACCGACCGTTACCGAAATCTGCGTTGGCACGGAGATCAATTCCTACGTCTCCGCCGCGCGCAAGTAACGTCTGATGCCGGGCACCCGGTTTTCTGTACGTCAGAAATGAAAGTACGGGTGCTCGGCGCAGCGGCGGGAGGCGGGTTCCCGCAATGGAATTGCGGTTGCCCCTCCTGCCGCCGCGCGCGTTCGGGCGATCCGCTTTTGACGCCCCGCACACAGGCCTCGCTGGCGGTGAGCGCCGACGGCAGCAATTGGGTATTGCTCAACGCCAGCCCCGACCTTCCCTATCAACTTGCGCAATCGCCTTGCCTGCATCCGGCTGCAGGTCTGGCGCGCCATTCGCCCATTGCCGCGGTGCTGCTCACGGGCGGCGACATCGATTGCCTCGCCGGCCTGCTGTCTTTGCGCGAGGGCCACCCGTTCAACCTCTACGGCCCGGAATCGGTCCTCAACATCCTGGGCGGCAACTCCGTGTTTGACGTGTTGCCGACGCCGCGCGTACCGCGGCACACCCTGGCGCTGGAAACGCCCACCGTGCTGCGCACCGCCAATGGCAGCGAACTCGGCCTCACCTGCCGCAGCTTCCGCGTTGGCGGCAAGATCCCGCTTTATGCCGAAACCAGCGACCGCATCGAGGACCTGAGCTCCGGCGATGCCGTCGTCGGCCTTGCCATCACCGATCCGGCCGGCCGCCGTCTGGTCTTCATCCCCGGCTGCGCCAGCGTCGGCGATGCGTTGCGCGCTGAGGTGGAGGGCGCCGATATTTTGTTTTTCGATGGCACGCTGTGGCAGGATGATGAGATGATCCGCGCCGGGCTGAGCCACAAGACGGGTGCCCGCATGGGCCATATCAGCATCGCCGGTGAGGCCGGAAGCATCGCCGCCTTCGCCAATGTGAGGCTCGGCCGGCGCATCTTCATTCACATCAACAATACCAACCCGATCTTGTGCGATGATTCGCCCGAAGCCGCCTTCGCGCGTGCAGCGGGCTGGGAGATCGCCCATGATGGCATGGAGGTGACAACATGACACGCTTGAGCGAAGCCGGGCTGGAGGCCGCCCTGCGCGAGATCGGTGACAACCACTATCACAATCTCCACCCCTTTCATAAGTTGTTGCATTCCGGCGGCTGCACCCGCCTGCAGGTGCAGGCCTGGGCACTCAACCGCTACTATTATCAGGCCGCCATTCCGCGCAAAGACTCGCTCATCACGGGCCGCTTCCCCGATGCCGCTTCCCGCCGGGTCTGGCGCCAGCGTCTCGTTGACCATGACGGCGAGCACGACGGTGACGGCGGCATCGCGCGTTGGCTGCGGCTCGCCACCGGGGTGGGTCTGGATGCGGGGATGGTGGAGCGCTGCACCGGCATTCTACCCATCACCCGTTACGCGGTGGATGCCTATGTGAACTTTGTCCGCGAGCGCAGCCTGCTGGAGGCCGTCGCC
Source organism: Acidocella sp. (assembly GCA_035427885.1). Taxonomy (GTDB): domain Bacteria; phylum Pseudomonadota; class Alphaproteobacteria; order Acetobacterales; family Acetobacteraceae; genus Acidocella. Next base: position 1,668 of record DAOMCN010000105.1, read on the forward strand.
TCCTCGCTCACCGAGATGTTCTCGCCCACCATCATTTCTGAGCGCGTGGCCGGCATGCTCGCCCATTATGACTTCGTCGACAAAGACACGCTGGTCTATTTCAATGCCCGCATGCACCAGGCCCCGCGCGACGCCGATTTCGCCCTGGCCTATGTGAAAGCGCACGCGACCACGCCCGAACTGCAACAGGCGGCGCTGAACGCGCTGCGGTTCAAATGCGATCTGCTTTGGGCGCAGCTTGACGCGCTCTACATGGCATATGTTGCACCGGGCATGATCCCCGCCGGGGCGTTCCTGTCGGACGCGGTTTCGCTGCCTGCGGCGGCATGAGCAGCCTGCCCCTCACCGCCGTGCCACGCCTGAAACCTGGCGTGCGCCGGCGGTTCGATCCCGCCCGCGGTCAGAACGTGCTCCTCGCACCCGAGCGGGTGCTGATGCTCGACGACATCGCCAACGCAGTGTTGGAAAAACTCGACGGCGTCACCAGCATCGGGTCGCTCTGCGCTGGGCTGGCCACGACCTATGAAACCGATCTCGCCACCGTCGAGGCCGACGTGCTGGCCTTGCTCGACGAGCTTTTGTCCAAAGGGATGATCCGCACATGATGCCGCCCCCTCCGCTCTCGCTGCTGGCGGAGCTGACCCATCGCTGCCCGCTGCAATGCCCGTACTGCGCCAACCCGCTGGAACTGCTCAAGGCCGGGGCGGAGCGCGACACCGCATTCTGGCGCGCGGTGATCGAGGAAGCCGCCGCGCTGGGCGTGCTGCAAGTCCATTTTTCCGGCGGCGAGCCCACCCTGCGCCGCGACCTCGCCGAGCTGGTCCGCCACGCCGCGCAGGCCGGGCTGTATACCAATCTCATCACCTCCGCCGTCTTGCTGGATGAGGCGAAGCTGACAACCCTGGCCGATGCCGGGCTGGACCACGTGCAGGTAAGCCTGCAAGGCGCCGTCTCCGCCACCGCCGATCGCGTCGCCGCCTATGCCGGCGCACACGCGAAGAAGCTGGAAGTGGCGCGGCTCGTGCCGCAGCTGGGCATGGCGCTGACGCTCAATGCCGTGGTTCACCGGCAGAACCTTGAGGAACTTCCGGCCATCATCGAGCTCGCCCTGGACCTTGACGCCGGGCGGCTGGAGGTCGCGCATGTGCAGTATCACGGCTGGGCGGCGGCCAACCGCGCCGCGCTCATCCCCGACGACGCAATGCTGGCCAAGGCTGACGCACTGGTGGCGGCCAAGCGCGAGGAATTACAGGGGCGGCTGGTCATCGACTATGTGCTGCCCGATCTGCATGCCGATCTGCCCAAGGCCTGCATGGGCGGCTGGGGCAGCCGGTTCGTCAACATCGCCCCGGATGGCCGCGTGCTGCCCTGCCATGCCGCCGACTCCATCCCGGGCTTGAGCTTCGAGCGGGCAGGAGAACGCCCCCTGCCCGACATCTGGGCGTTCAGCGAGGCCTTCCAGAAATTCCGGGGCACGGCGTGGATGCAGGAGCCGTGCTCCTCATGTGCGCTGAAGGACGTGGATTTCGGCGGCTGCCGCTGTCAGGCGCTGGCGCTGGTGGGTGATGTCACCGCGCCGGACCCGGTCTGCCACCGCTCCAGCCACCACGCCCGTATCCGTGCCGAGGCCCTGAGTGAAGCCGCTGCACCGCCGCCAGAGTTTCGCTTCCGACGGATGTGAAACGCTTCTCGGCCTTCACGCTGACGCTGACGCTGACCGCGAGCATCCCCGCCGCCGAAGGTCAAACCGTGAGCGCCGACATCCTCCAACTGCCCACGGTCGTGGTGCATACCGCGCCCTCCGGCGCCGGCGGCATTGACATCCGCCACTGGCCGGCGGCCGTGCACACCGTCACCACGCAGGCGCTTACCGGCCACGGCCCGGCCGACTTCACCCGCGCGCTCGCCAGCAATGTGCCCGGCCTCACCCTCGCGCAGAGCCAGGGCAGCGGCGAGCAGCCGGACATTTTGTACCACGGCTTTGAAATCTCCCCCATCCAGGGCACGCCGGCGGGGCTGAGCGTGTATGTCGACGGCGAGCGCTTCAACGCCCCCTTTGGCGACATCGCCCCGTGGCAGCTTCTGCCGGCCGCCGCCATCGCCTCGGTGGCGGTGCAGGATTCCAACCCCGCCTTCGGCCTTAACGCCCTGGGCGGAGCGATCGATGTGCGCATGAAGAACGGCTTCACCGATCCGGGCGGTGAGATCACCCTCAGCGGCGGCTCGTTCGGACGGCTCGAGGGCGACGCCCAGTACGGCGGCGCGCGCGGCAACAGCTCGGCCTATGTGGACATTTCGGGCCACCACGAAACCGGCTGGCGGGATTCGCAGGATGCGAATATCGCGCATTTCTACGGCGATGCGGGCTGGCGGGGTGCGGCGGCGGAACTGCATGTGAGCGCGCTGCTGGCGGGTTCCACCCTCAATACGCCCGGCACGTCGCCCGAGGATCTGCTGAATGCGGATCGGGCCGCGCTTTATACCGGCCCCAATACGCTGACCGACCGCTACGCCAAGCTCGCTTCCCGGCTGGAGGTAAAGCTCTCGGCGACGCTCAGCCTCAGCGTCAACGCCTATGTGGAGCGGCTGCGCGAGCAGCTCACCAATGGCAATGGTGCCAATGATCAGCCCTGCGGCGCCGGCCCCGATGCGGGGTATCTGTGCCGAGCTATCGGCGTGCTGGCGACCGGGCCGGGCGGCGCACCGATTCCCGCTTATCTGGGGGGTGCAGCGCTCAATTACGGCCAGCTGATTAAGAACAGCACCACCACCACCGGCTTCGGCGCCACCGCGCAGCTGACCGAATCGGCGCCCGTGCTGGGGCGCGACAGCAAGCTCTCGGCGGGCGTATCGTTCGACGGCGGTTTCACCACCTACGATGCCTCCGCCTATGACGGTGCATTGGGTCTGGCCAACCGCATCTATTATTCCCCCATCGGCGGTCTGGGCTACGCCGTGGACGAGCCGGGCACCGTGCCGAGCGGGGTTGGCGTGCGCAATGCCTATTACGGGGTCTATCTTTCGGACACGATCAGCTTGACCAAACGCCTGGCGGTGACGGCGGCGGGACGGCTCAACCTCGCCCAGATCGCCATGCACAACGATCTCCCGCCCGACCCCAATGCCGCCCCCGGCGGGCTGAACGGCTCGCATATCTACGCGCACGCCAATCCGGCACTGGGGCTCACCTATCAGCTTGCCCCGCTGCTGACGCTTTATGGCGGCTGGGCTGAGGAGAATGCCGCCCCCACGCCCTCCGAACTCGCCTGCGCCAGCCCGCTGGACGCCTGTACGCTCAGCAACTCCATGGCCGGGGATCCGGCACTCAAGCAGATCGTCACGCGCGGCGTGCAGGCGGGGTTGCGGGGCGGCGCCGTGCTGGCGGGCGGCTTGCTGAGCTACACGGTTGGGCTTTACCGCAGCGAGGCCAGCGACGCGATCGAATATCTGCAGGCCCCACAAGACCCGCAGGCCGCCGGGTATTTTGCCAATATCGGACAGGTCCAGCGCCAGGGCGGCGAGATCTCCGCCAAGTATACCGGCGGCAAATGGAATCTCGATGTCAGCTACGCCTATACCGAGGCGCGCTATGAATCGCGCTTCACCACCTCCTCGGCATACAACCCGGCTGCGGACGCCAATGGCAACGTCACCGTGCGCCGCGGCGATGCATTGCCCGGGATCGCTCAACACGTGCTCCAGCTTGGGGTTGATTACGAAATTTCGTCCCGCTGGATGGTTGGAATCGACAGCCAGGCGGCGTCTTCGCAACCAATGGCGGGCGACCCGTCCAATCGCCAGAAGCCGGTGCCTGGTCATGTCGTGCTCAATGCGACCAGCCACTACTGGCTGACAGACCGGGTGCAGATTTTTGCCACCGTGGAGAACGCGCTGAACCAGCGTTATGAGACTTACGGTACGTTCTCACCCACCGCCGGCACCGGCGGCATTTATGTGGCGAGCGTGCCGGGTTACTCGAACCCGCGCAGCTACAGCCCTTCGGCTCCCTTCGGCGTGCTGCTCGGCGTGAGGTTCCTATTGGGGGCGGGTTTGGATGGGCCCGGTCGATCGACATTTTGATGAGATCATAACCCCATCGACAACCCTGAGATTTCTCTAAACGAGTGACCGCGACTGCGGCATCACGCCGCCCGCCACAAGGTCAGCGCAGGCTGAGAAAGCACCTGTCAACCGGACCAGAAGAAGGCGAAAAACCCTTGGCGCGCCCTGATGGAGTCGAACCATCGGCCTCAAGATTAGAAGTCTCGTGCTCTATCCAGCTGAGCTAAGGGCGCGGCGCGGAATTCGTCCTAAACCGCTGCCAGGGCAGCCGCAAGGCCGCGCCCTTCCCGCCCAGCCGCCTCACACATGGATGCGCTTCACCCAAAAATCATGCAGGTTACAGGTGCTGGTCACGATCACCGGGCCCTTATAGCCCTCCGGCAAGGTGTGGGTGGAAACCGGCTGGTCGGTCCAGGTGAAGGTCTTGCGGTCGAGGAACTTGCCGCCCGCCAGCACCACGCTATGGCTGACGATGTAATGCGGCTCGGACATCGGGTGCGGCGTGCGCACGGTCAGCACCCCGGCCGCAATGCTGGTCACCGGCACGTGCAGCGCCTCGACCTTGGCCCAATGGCCCGGATCCTCGGCGGTGAAGATGATGTTTTCACCGCGCGGGGCGGCCTCGGCGGCAGCCGGCAGGACGCTGACGGCGGCAGCACCCAGGGCGCCCTGGGCGAGATGGCTGGCAAGTTTGCGGCGCTGCATGGAGGTCGCTCCTGATGAAGAGGAAGTTACCCCTTCATCATGGTCGCGATCGGCAAATTGGTAAGCGGGGGTCGGCGCGCGAGCGAAACTTTAATGTGTCCAGTTCTCGCGCCGGTCGGCCCGGAAATTATCGGCATAGGATTTCGGCTTGTGGACCCGCGCGACCGGAATCTCGACATCATAGGGGATGCCGTATTTCTCGGCATAGGCGATCGCCGCCTCGCGGCTCTCGAAGCTCATGCGGATCTGCTGGCGCATATCGTCGCTGCCGGTCCAGCCCATCAGATGGTCGCGCAGCTTGGCGCGCTCGGGCTCGTATTCCAGCACCCAGCGATGCGTCTTCGCAGTGCCGGCCTGCATGGCCGATTTCGGGGGCAGAAATATCCGCGCGCGCATCGTACAAACCTCCTTCAAGCAATCCCGCACTGGTCGGGGCGCCCGGATTCGAACCGGGGGCCTCTTGTACCCAAAACAAGCGCG